>JAQVBQ010000027.1 GCA_028690215.1 Bacteroidales bacterium
TCTATCTGATCTATCTGGTACTTAGGCATACGTTAAAGATTTAATGTCATGGAACAAATATAATAATAAATTATAATTAATCGCTATTAACTTTTTGATAAAAGTAAAGCCACCTTAACGGAATCTCACCTGAGCAAGCTGTTGTATAGTCCGTGTATGAACATGCAACATAAAGATTTTCACCTTTTTTTAAATTTGGGATTTCAATCCACCATCTTCCTGAAGAACGGCTTGTTACAAAGACCAAATCCTGGCCATCCTGCCCCATGCTTACAATTTTCTTTAGGAAAAAGTCCTCATTATCAGTGTTTGCGGGGTCTTCGTTGACATTTGAAACCAATCCCTCTGCAAAATGCCAAAGAAATTCAGCCACCAGTTGCCCTCCGGTTGAATCTTGTTTCAAATCAGAAGGGAATCCGTATACAAAGAGAGTTTTCAGAGAGAGACTCATTCCCATATATCTGCCTAACTGGCAAAGTTCTTCAGCGTATAAGCCGTTTGGAGATTGTGTCGCACTGTCCGGAAAATCGCAGACTCTCACAGAATTTATGTCTGTGAATATATACTCGGAGTTCCTTATAGGCGGTTCGGCAAGAGTAAGATCTTCTCTGATAAGTCCGAGACGTAGCTCCTCAAAAGATCCGGCTTTGGTTTTCTGCAGAAGCTCCGGATTGTATCTGTATGTCTGGTAGCCGATATGAGCAAAACCCTTTATTCTGCTGTCTTCGAGTATTGAAGAGAGGAGATTGTCCTCGGGTGAGCCACTGCCGGCAGAGATTAGTGCAACAGATCCTTCAATTTCAAGAGATTCTATATCCGGCCTCTTATTCCCGAATAGCACAATGCTTCTCAGACCCGACTCATGGCACTGTCCTATAACCTCTTTTAACTGGTCTATTCCAGGTTCAGTGTAGTATATCTTGTAGTCGCTCTGAGGATGAAGCTCTTCCATTGCGTGAAAGATATTGTTGTGGCCAGTGACATTTATTATGACAGCTATGCCGTCAGTTCCACAAGCCCCGCTTATTGCTGCAGCAGGGATTTGTTCAAGAAATCCGTTTTTTCCCATAACAGGCTATCTTTTACTTTTCTTTGTGCCGCTTTTTTCTATGATGGCCAGTACCTCTTCCAGTTCCAACGATTGAGGTTCTGTTCCTTTAGGTATCTTGTAGTTATCCTTACCCTTTTTGATATATGCACCATAACGTCCGTTGAGAATCTGAATGCCCTCTTTAGGGAAATCCTTGATGAATTTCTCCTTCTCTTTTTTAGCATGTTCCTCTATCAGCCTTATGCAATTCTCAAGATCGATAGTCCTTGGATCCATGTCTTTCCCAAGAGAGATAAAGCCACCGTTATACTTTATGAATGGCCCGAAACGACCTATTGCGCAAGAGACCTCTTTGTCATTGTAAGTTCCTACTACCCTTGGCAATTCAAAAAGTTTTAGAGCCTCTTTCAATGTTATGGTCTCAATCAACTGACCCTTGCCGAGACTCATGAACCTCTTTTCTGGGTCATCGTTGTCTCCTATCTGTGCAAGAGGACCGAAACGTCCTATTCTTACATATACATTCTTGCCGCTTGCAGGATCCTGCCCAAGCATCTTCTCTGCATTTGCTGGTCTTGAGATAACAAGGGTGTCCTCAACCAATTTGTGGAAAGGTTTGTAGAAATCGTCAATCAGTTTGTTCCAGACAAGTTTGCCGGCAGCTACGGTGTCAAAGTCCTCTTCTACCTTTGCGGTAAAGTTAAAGTCAACGATAGACTTGAAATTTTCTACAAGAAAATCGTTGACAACTATTCCGATATCTTCAGGGAAGAGTTTGTTCTTCTCGGCACCCCAGGTCTCCTTCAATACATCAGAGGTTATCTTACCGTTTTCGAGAGTCAGCTCTTTATAGCTCCTCTCTTGTCCCGGCCTGCTGTCCTTTAGAATATATCCCCGCATAGTTATGGTGGAGATTGTTGGTGCATAAGTTGACGGACGTCCGATACCCAACTCTTCCAGCTTCTTTACGAGAGAAGCCTCGGTATATCTTGGAGGTTTCTGGGCAAACCTTTCGGTAGCCTTGATAGTAAATGGATTCATCTGCTGATTGGATTTGAGTGCCGGGAGTTTGTGGTTACTCTCCTCAGAACTATCATCATCGTCAGATTCCATGTATACCTTAAGAAATCCGTCAAATTTGATTTTATCGGCGGTTGCTATGAATTTTTGATCTATCCTGTCAGTTCCTATTGCTATCTCTGTTTTAAGGATAGCTGCATCTGCCATTTGTGAGGCGATTGTTCTTTTCCAGATAAGAGAGTAAAGCCTTTTTTCCTGAGCACCTGCCTGAACCTCAATATTGCTGAGGTATGTAGGCCTTATAGCCTCGTGAGCCTCCTGTGCTCCCTTACTTTTTGTAGCGTACTGTCTTGTCTTTGAGTACTCCTTACCGAACATATCTGTGATTGTCTGCTTTGCTGCAGCTATGGCAATCTTTGAAAGATTTGTCGAGTCGGTACGCATATAGGTTATGAGTCCGGCTTCGTACAGATTCTGTGCGGCTCTCATTGTCTGGTTTAGGGAGAAGCCAAGCTTGCGTGATGCCTCCTGTTGCAATGTGGAGGTTGTGAATGGTGGCGGAGGTGTACGTTTTGCCTCTTTTTCTTCAATCGAGATTATCCTGAAAGTAGCTCCTGTGCACTTTTCCAGAATTGTTCTGGCTTGTTCCTCTGTGTTGAATTTTTCATCCAGTTCTGCGGCAACCTTTACTGTGGCTTTTGCTCCGTCAGGGTTGAATAGACCCTCTATCTTATATTGAGATTTGGCGGAAAATGCCTGAATCTCACGCTCTCTATCAACAATTAATCTTACTGCAACAGACTGAACCCTTCCTGCAGACAATTTTGGTTTTACCTTCTTCCAAAGGACCGGAGAGAGTTCAAAACCGACCAGCCTGTCAAGAACACGTCTTGCCTGCTGCGCCATAACCAGGTTCATATCAACACTTCTGGGATTTTGAACGGCATGCAATATTGCATCCTTTGTAATCTCGTGGAATACAATCCTTTTTACTTTATTGTCCGGAAGTTCAAGGACATCCTTCAAATGCCATGCAATGGCCTCTCCCTCACGGTCTTCATCGGATGCCAGCCAGACAGTATCGGCTTTTTTGGAAAGGGTCTTAAGGTCAGCGACTACCTTTTTCTTATCTTCCGATACAAGATAGTCGGGTTCGAATCCTTTCTCAATATCAATTCCCAGATTTTTCTTTGAGAGATCCCGGATGTGTCCGAAGCTTGATTTAACAATGTATTCACTCCCAAGGAACTTCTCTATTGTCTTGGCTTTTGCCGGAGACTCAACGATAACTAAATTCGCTCCCATATCTTCTTTTATTAACCCTACAAGGCTGCAAAGTAAGAAATAAAGTAAGGTATTATCCAAATTTTTATTCCTATTTTTGTAGTTCATAATACCATAATAGAAACGTGCAATGGACCAAAAATCAATAGATAAAGTGAGGAAATGGTTTTGGATAATACTCTTAAGTCCCTTCGTCCTGGTGTTATTCATATTATTAATGGTAGGCATCTTTGCGGACATTCCTTCATTTGAAGAGCTCGAGGATCCTAAGAACAATCTTGCAACCGAGCTCATATCTGAAGAGGGGGAGATTCTGACTACATTTCATATTGAGAACAGGTCATATATCAGTTATGATGAGATGTCTCCATCGTTGATAGATGCCGTAATCGCCACTGAGGATGCAAGGTTCAACAACCACAGCGGTATTGACTTCAGAAGTCTTGCAAGAGTAGCTGTAAAATCAATAATACTCGGACAAAGGCGTTCCGGCGGCGGGGGCAGTACAATATCCCAACAGCTTGCCAAAACACTCTTCCCGAGAGATACAGTAGACAGCTGGGTTCCGGGAGCATCTACATTCAGCCTTGTTGTGTCAAAGTTCAAAGAGTGGATAACAGCAGTAAAGCTTGAGAGAAACTATACTAAGAACGAGATAGTCAGTATGTATCTCAACTCGGTATTCTTCGGAAGTAACTCCTATGGAATAAGGGCTGCAGCGGGAACATTCTTCGGCAAACACCCCTCACAACTCAATATTGAGGAGGGAGCCCTGTTGGTAGGGATGGTTAATAAACCGACAAGATACAATCCCGTTATTAATCCGGATCTCTCTCTGGAAAGGCGCAACCATGTACTCAACCAGATGCGCAAATACAGTTATATAGACAGAGAGACATGTGATTCCCTTAAAGCACTACCTATAACTCTAAATTACAACCCACAGGATCATAATGCAGGAGCTTCCGCCTACTTCAGGGATATGCTGCGCAGGACAATGAATGCCGACAGACCTCAGAGATCAAAATATAGGCAGTATGAGGATTATAGGGCAGACTCCCTATTGTGGAAAAATGACCCGCTCTATGGCTGGTTAAATAAAAATCTTAGAGCAGACGGAACAAAATACAATCTTGACAAGGACGGCCTTAAGATATACACTACTGTAAATGCAAAAATGCAGCAATATGCAGAGGAGGCAATAGCGGAACACCTTGGAAAAGATCTGCAGCTGGCTTTCAACAGGGAGCTTAAATGGAAAACAAATAAGCCTTTCTCAAACAATGTCTCGAAAACCCTTATTGAGTCCATTATGACTCAGGCAAGGAAATGGAGTGACAGATACCGTAATCTTAAGGATGCAGGTTTATCTGAAGAGGAGATTAAACAAAATTTCAGCCAACCAGTGAGGATGAGTCTCTTTACATGGAAGGACAAGGGCTATATTGACACCACTCTTACACCGGATGACTCCATTAAATATTATAAGTCTATCCTTAGAGCGGCATTCATGGCAATGGAACCGCAGACCGGATATGTTAAGGCATACATCGGTGGCCCTAACTACCGTTATTTCAAATATGACAATGCCCGACAGGGGAAGAGACAGGTTGGTTCTACAATCAAGCCTTTCCTATATACTCTCGCAATGCAGGAGGGTTATACACCGTGTTACAAAGTGGTTAACGTACCACAGACTTTTATAGTGGGAGACACCACCTATACCCCGGAGAGTACCGATAAGGCTGAATACATAGGCAGGACGGTATCCCTCAAATGGGGGCTGACTCACAGTTCGAACAACATATCTGCCTATCTTATGAAGCAATTCGGACCGGCAGCTATGGTTGACATGTGCCGCAGACTTGGTGTCAAGAGCTTTCTTGACCCTGTAGTATCTCTGTGCCTCGGGCCTGCCGACCTGACGCTCTTTGAGATGGTTGGGGCCTACAATACCTTCCCGAGCAAGGGTGTGTTCGTTGAACCTATATTTGTGCTTAGGATTGAGGATAAAGCCGGAAATGTACTGGCAAACTTCACTCCGAAAAAGCGTGAGGCAATCAGTGAACAGACAGCCTATCTGATGGTAAATCTGATGCAGGGAGTTATCGATGAGGGAACTGCAAACAGACTGAGGTGGAAGTATATTCCGGAGGGGCCTATTGCAGGTAAGACCGGTACTACAAATGATCAGGCTGACGGATGGTTTATAGGATATGTTCCTAAGCTTACAGCGGGCGTGTGGGTCGGTGCAGAAGACAGACAGGTCCATTTTGAGAATCTGTCTCTGGGAGGTGGATCGAATATGGCTCTGCCGATTTGGGGTATATTTATGAAAAAGGTCCTTGCAGACCCATCTTTGGGCATCTCTACAAAGGATGCATTTATTGTTCCCGGGATTTACCCTGAGGGGCTTAACTGCAACGGATCGGATGATGAGATGCTGACCGGATCTACTGAGAGTGACCCGTTCTTTAATTAAGATCTATTTAAATGAACAAGAAGAAAACTGTTGCCCTGATTTATGGGGGCGACTCTTCCGAAGCCCAGGTTTCGGTGATGAGCGGAAAGAATATTGCTGCCAATATAGACCGTCAGAGGTATGAGGTCTACGAAATATTGCTCAAAGGGAGTGAGTGGAATGTCCAGCTTGAAGGTGGTAAAGCCATTCCGATTGACAAGTCAGACTTCTCATTCGTGCTTCCTGCCGGTGATTCAAGGGTGCAGAGCAGGATAAACTTTGACATTGCTTTGATAATGATTCACGGGACCCCCGGAGAGAATGGCATGTTGCAGGCCTATCTGGAGATGGTTGGTATGCCTCATACAACTTGCCCCTCTATTATTTCAGCCATAACATTCAATAAATATGCAACCAAGTGTTTTATCCGTGACACAGGGGTATCTCTTGCAAAGGAGGTTTTCCTGAGAAAGGGTGACAAATGGGATGCGGGAGAGGTTGTGGCAAAACTGGGCCTTCCTCTTTTTGTTAAGCCGAACGAAGGTGGAAGCAGCTTTGGGGTTACTAAGGTAAAGAGGATTGAGGATCTTGAAAATGCTGTCGAATTGGCTTTCAAGGAGGACAACTCTGTCCTTATTGAGGAGTTTATTGAGGGGAGGGAGATGACAAATGGTGTCTTCGAGGCTAAGGGAGAACTTTCAAAACTACCGGTGACAGAGATTATATCAAAGAATGAATTTTTTGACTACGAGGCAAAGTATCTCGGTGCCTGCAGGGAGGTCTGCCCGGCTGACATTCCGGAGGCTTTGTCGGAGAGAATCATTGCCCAGAGTCATAAAATATACAGACATCTGGGATGCCGCGGAGTTGTAAGGATGGACTATATCATCAGAGGGGAGGAGATATTCTTCCTTGAGATCAACACTGTGCCGGGTATGACTGAGATGAGTCTGGTCCCGCAGGAGATAAAGACATCCGGTATGACTATCAAGAGTTTTCTTTCAAATCTTTTAGGATAGACTATTATGAAAAGGTTAAAACTTGTTACAGGAGGAGCATTGCTCTCCCTTATGCTATTGTCTTCACTCCTTGCGACTGCTCAGCAGAAGGTGTGGGGCACAATTACCGACACAAAAGGTAACGGTGTTACCGGTGTTGTGATCTCAGATGGCTTCAATGTCTATAAAAGCGGGGAGAAGGGAGTATTCTCTTTTGAAACCTCGCCCCGGGCAAGATTTATTTATATCTCAACACCTTCCGGTTATGAGCAGGCAAGCCCGTTTTATTTAAGGTTGTCCGGTTCCCTCTCGGATTCGTTTGATTTCAAGCTGAAAAAGGTTGGGAAACAGCCATCGGATTTCATACATGTCGGTGACACCGAGGAGAGTGTGTATAGAAATTATATTGACGGCATGAAGGATTATATATCAAATCATAAGGTTGCCTTTTTAATGGTTAACGGAGATATATGTTATGAGAAGGGGCTGAGGTTCCATGCTTCGGAGATTACTGATGATAAGATGGGGGTGAGGGTTGTCTATACCCTCGGTAATCACGATCTTATTGCCGGGGCGTATGGAGAGGAATTTTATGAGAAGAACTTCGGTCCTGTATGCTACTCCTTCAATGTCAACAATATGCACTTTGTGGTCACTCCTGTTACATACGGCGATAAATCTCCATCCTATACCGCTGATGATGTATGGAACTGGGTGAGAAAGGATATCGAGGCACAGCCGGAAGGGACTCCGGTGGTAATTGCCAATCACCATTTATATAGTCTGCCTGATGACTTCAAGAGGTACAATATCAAGGGCTATCTCTATGCTCACTATCACACAAACCTTTTTTACAAAGGCAAGGATGGTATCTCAACATATACCTCAATGTCTCCGAACAAAGGTGGTATAGATCACTCTCCATCATCTTTCAGAGTCATTTCATTTGATGATAAGGGCGATCTTAGCTCTGCACTCAAATACTCCACCCTCGATAATCATGTGACTGGAAATGCCTTCAGGATTCCGGGAGGTGTCAAGGTTGTTGCATCATTGTATGATACAGGCTCAGAGGTTGTCAGTGCAGATGTGCTTGCAGGTAAAGTGTCCTATAAGATTTCACAGTTGAGTGAGTGGATCTGGGGGGCTAGTCTTCCGGTTAAGGTTTTATCACTCCTCAAAGATGGCGATATAATGAAGCTGCGGGTCAGATTTTCAGACGGTTCGGTCGTTTTCAAACCCATTACTCTCAGGGAGGAGATAAAGTGGAATGTAAACCTTGGTGCACCTCAGTTCATGACATCTCCACTTGTGGCAGGAGAGGTTGTGGTGGTTGCAACTACTGACGATGAGAAGGCTGAGAGGTGTGCAATTCACGGAATTGATAAAAACACAGGAGAATTGCAGTGGAGCGTTAAGACTCAAAACTCCGTGAGGGGTGATATGGCATATAGTAAGGGTTATGTGATTGCCTGTGATGTCATCGGAAGAGTTTATTGTATAGATCCTCAGTCGGGTAAAGTAATATGGCTCAGAGATATCAGGGAAAATGCGATTCATCCGGTCTTAAATCAGGGAGTGGTTGCCCATGGAGATCTTGTGTATGCTGGTCAGGGTGCTTCACTTACAGCAATCAGAATCTCAGACGGAGAGATTGTTTGGGTAAATAAGGATTGGAAAGGCGGTGTCTCTACAGTGGCAGCTCCTGTTGTTGATCCGGTTTCAGAGGTTCTGCTTACAGGAGCTTATTGGACCGGCCGCTTTGCAAATGATGCAGCTTCGGGAAAACTCCTTTGGGAGAAGAGAGATGATGTAACCAGAATATCAGATAACTCACCTGTCGCCTTCGACGGATTTTTTTTCTACACCTCTCCTGAATACATAACTCAGGTAGATCCACACTCCGGGAAGGAGCTTCTCAGACAGAAGATAAACTATACAGTCAACACCAGGTCAAGACCTCTTGTAACTGAAAAGTATTACATAGTAGGAACTGCTGACAGGGGAGTTGTTGCTTTTGACCGCGGCAATTCTTACAAAGAGCTTTGGAATATCAAGACAAATCCGGCACTCATATACACTGCCCCTTATACAAAGGATTTCCAGATGACAGTGGAGAGTGGCTGTGCACTTGCCGGGGAGAGAGTCTATTTCGGAGCAAATGACGGATATCTTTATGGAGTAAATGTTACAAACGGGATATTCAGGAAGAAGATAGATCTCGGCTCTCCGATACTTGGCAATGTTGTAGTAGAGGGCGAGACCATTTTTGTCTCAGATTTCGGAGGAAATTTGTGGGCTATTTCACTTTTCTAGAAAAGTATGACCTATACGGAATTCATAAACGAAACAGACTCTAAGCTTGCCGGACTTTATGGTCCTGAGGAGAGGCGGGCCATGGCTGCAAGGCTACTGCAACATTTCTGCGGGATAAGTCAGTACGAGCATATTATAGAACCATTTGGCACTATTGCACCCGAAAAAACTGCCGTCTTACAACAAGCGACAGACGAACTTGCCATGGCCCGCCCCCTGCAATATATCCTGGGCTTTTCTGAGTTTGCCGGAAATCTGTTTCATGTTGAGGAGGGGGTGCTTATTCCAAGGTCAGAGACAGAGGAGCTTGTGTGGTGGATTTTAAGTGAGTTAAAAGCGAAGAACAAAAGGGGACAATGTTGCACAATCCTGGATGCTGCCTGCGGTTCCGGATGTATAGGAATATCGCTTGCATCATTATTGGCAGGTACGAGGCTCTATATGTGTGATATTTCCGAAAAGGCACTTGAGGTTACAGGCCTCAATAGCAATAAGATACTCAGGCAGGATTCTGAATGTAAAATATTCAAGTATGATTTGCTTGGACAGCATCCAATTACAGATATCATCCCGGAGGGTTCTCTCGATGTTCTTGTAAGTAATCCTCCATATGTGAGAGAATCAGAAAAGGAGCAGATGCACAGAAATGTGCTGGAATATGAGCCGTCAATAGCCCTTTTCGTGCCTGATGAAGATCCGTTGAAGTTCTATAGGGCTATCGCCTTAATCGGTCTGAAAACACTAAAGGCTTCAGGAATGCTCTTTTTTGAGATTAATGAAGCCTTTGGTAAAGATGTACTTGATATGCTTGAATCCTTGGGTTATTCAGAAAGAGAACTAAGGAGAGACTTTAACGGAAGGGAGAGAATGGTCAAAGCTTCTTTCTCTCAATGTAGAGAATCCCTTCAAGATGGTCAACCTCATGCTGGAATATAACAGCTGTGAATCCCTCCACTGTATCTCTTTTCTCAACCATACTCTTTTCGTCAATGTAGGAAATTACTACACTTTTTGAACGAAGTACAGTATCGCGCATACCGGGAACAGAGAGGCATCCCTCCCAGCCCCATGCTTTCTCCTCCGATAGATTCAAAAGGCGGATGTTGGGATAGAATTCAAAAGGTTCTCCATCCTTGTCAAACCTCTGTACAGCCACAAGTCTTTTACTAATACCAACCTGAGGTGCGGCTATTCCTACACCCTCGTTGCTGGTGTCTTTTACAGTGGCCAACATTCGCATCTTCAATATGCGGTAGTAATCACTTTTCAGATCTTCTGAAGAGAGGTCTGAAGAGATAGCATTCAGCACAGAGGTATCGGCTGGATCATCCACTGTATAAAGAGGCATAATGCCTGCAGTTGAGTCTGTTCCAATGATCTCCAATTCAGCATCATTGAATGTGAGTTCTCTTGTACATGCTCCTGTTGCGGCCATAATAATCAATGTACCGGCAGTCAGTCCTAATTGAGATAATCTGTTCATATGGGTTTTTTATGGGATTAATATTGGAGGAGCAAGGATCATCCTTGGATCTATATACATACCGGCAGCTTTTGTGGCAGGACTTGTGTCAATTACATCATTGGCCATAAAATCCTCAAAAGAGTATGTCATTCCTGCATATGTCTTTATCCTCTTCACAATCTGTTCACGGCTCGGACCATTATAATACTTTATGTTGTTTATCATCACACTGGTACTCTCCGGTCTCCAAACCCCTTTTGTATAATAGTAGCCACCCTCGTATGCCCCTATTCCTGTGTACTTTTGAACTCCTATGAAATGTTTCCATAAGATGGTGGTCAGATTGTTGGTCACATCGACATTCATATACTGGCCAAAACCTTGCCATTGCTGGAGAGTTGTAATATTATCCGCAGGTATTGTCTCTGAATAGTTTGTGTATTCATCCGCAAGCTTGCCGAACCCGTGTCCGCCTGCCTCGTGTTGTACAACGCCCCTGAAGTCGTATGGATAGCTTAAGTTAGATGTAGGGCACATGGCTACAGCCTTTCCGTCTGAGTACATAGTACAGGTCCCGCCGTAACGGGTACTGTTGGCAACCATTATCACAAGCGTTTTCCTGATGTCGGAAATCGGTGCGTATGCAGCGTAAGTGAATGCAAGATTATTGTTGGTGGTCATGCTGGTTGAAGGCTTTGCCTTGGTGTACTTTGTCCCGAATGTGGTGTTTACATTATTCTCAATATCACTTATGCCACTTTCTGGTGAATAGGCATAGACCATATATACATTGAAGTATTGCTGGTAGGTTTTATACGGTTCAACATTGAAGAAGTGACTATATGCATCACGGATTTTTGTCTCGTATTTTCCGGAAGATACATCATCGAAATCGAACCCGTCACCCATGATGACAATATTCACACCGGCTCCGACAGTTGAACGCTGGATTGTAATATAATCCCCCTCATCATACTGAATTCCTGACTCCCGCACTCTTAATGTACCCCTTACATTGCTGTTATTCAGTTTTAAGACAAGCTGACTCTCTCTGACAGTCTGCCCGTTATATGGGGCAAAAGTCACATCTATATTTGATGTTCCGCCGGAACCACTGTTTGAATTGATTGTGATCCAATCCGGTTTTGTCTCAACGCTCCAGCCTGTTGTCGCGTTTACCTCTATTGAGAATTTTCCTCCCAGACCTGTGGAATTCTGTACATATTTTGAAAGGCGGAGGTAATCCTGAGGATTTGTACCTATTTCGCAAATATTCCTGAAGAAATTATAACCCCACCCCTTTGTAGTCTGATAATAGTTCAGGCTTCCTACCGGAACAATCAGTGTGGCAGACGGGTGAATGCCGCTGAAGACATTTGTGATTTCAAATGGTCTGGTAATATTGCAATTTATAGTCTCCAATGAGATACATGCATTAAACGCAAGAGTGCCGATTGATGTTACCGAGGCCGGGATGGTGATTGATTTAAGAAATGCACATCCATTGAATGCATGCTTGCCTATTTTCTGAAGAGTTGAAGGCATCAGTGCACTCTCAAGCAGGGAGACAGGAGTTGTCATCATAAAGGCCTCAGCCGGGATAGAGTCCCCTTCAAATATTGCATTCCTAAGGTCGATATTCTTAAGATTGACCAAGCTATTCCTTATAGTGCCGAAATCTGCACTTTTCATCTTACCTTCAATCTTGATGTTCTGTATTGAGGTCAATCCGCTTGCAGGCAGTTGAGAAGATAGAGTTTTTGTTCCGTCAAGATATATATAAGTTCCTTCAAAAGATGACTGTTTGATAATCACAGTATCGGCTAGAGCCTTTTTCCCTTGCGGAACGCTTTTCTGAGTGAAGATTATGCTTGCATACCTGTCATTACCTGTGTTGTTCTGAGATACTACAAACGAATAATTCTTTGTGTAGGTTGCTTTGGTTGCAGCTGTGGAAACCCAATCAACTCCGGCACCCATAGTCATCTCGTATTCTATGTTGTATGTCAGGTCAAAATTAATAGTTGCGCCACTCTTTGCTATATAGAAATTCTTGGTTGTCAGAGAGATTTGCTCCGGACCATCCTGAAAGACCTCCAGAGTATCACTAAGGCTGGATACCTTGTTTTTAAAAATTATTTTTGCACTGCGGCTTGACAATGTGGTGTTCTGACTTACCTGAAGTGAATATTCATAAGTAGACATGGCTTTGGTCTGAGTGAGCGTAAGCCAGGATGCTGTGGCAGGAATGGTCACATCGTATGATATATTGCTTCTCAGTTCGATTTTCGAACTGCCGCCGGAGTTAGGGAATGCTTCAAGACTCTTGCTGAGAATCAGGGCATCTTTCTGCTTCTGGGAAACGGCAATTTTCTGAGTAAGTGATCCTGCTGTCACTGTGAGATTGGTAGAGCGGGAGTTATCGGAGATGTTTCTTGCGACAGTAACTGTCACTGTTGCTGTTCCTGTACCGGAACCCGGGGAATATGTCACCCAGCCCTCTCCTCCGCTTATGCTCCAGGATTTATTTGATGTTACTGTTATCTGAGATACATATGTATCATCAGAAATGTCAATCTTACTGGTCGATAGGGTAAGTGTATCCTCATCTTTCTGGCAAGCTGCCAAAACCAATAATACAAGTAGCAGTTTAAGTCTCTTCATGAAGTTTATTATATCTTGTAGGTTATTTAGTCAGAATTCTTGAGCTTATTTTATTCATTACACTCTCTTTATAGGAGTCGGAGATAGGTATGGATGCCCTGCCTATTTTTGCCATACTCTTTTCTATGCTATCTATCTTGTTGATATTAATTATAAAAGAGCGGTGTATTCTTATAAAAGTATCAGGATTAAGTCGTTCCTCAATTGATTTCATGCTCATCAGAGTCATTACCGGCTCTCCCTTAGATGTCTGGATCCGTATATAATCCTTTACTCCTTCAATATATGTTATGTCCGGTATGTCAATCTGGATTATCCTGTAGTCGCTCTTGACAAAGATGCTGTTTTGGCTTGTCTGTTCTGATTTGTCTGCACGATACATCGAAAACCACTTCCTGGCTTTTGTGGCTGCTTTAAGAAATTCGGAGTAGCTTATAGGCTTGAGAAGATAGTCCAGCGCGTCTGCCTTGAATCCCTCAAGGGCATATTGTTCGAAAGCTGTTGTGAAAATTACCTTTGTATCACCCTTAATAAGGCCGGAGAGCTCAATGCCGTTGAGCCTTGGCATATGAATGTCCAGGAATATGAGCTCTATTTTCCCTTTCTCGAGAGCTTCAAGAGCTTCCATGGCGTTAGAGCACCTTCCTGCAAGTTCCAGAAAAGGGGTCTGCCTTACATAGCTTTCAATAAGGTCTAAAGCAAGAGGCTCGTCATCAACAATGAGGCAACGGATTGTCATGCCTCAAATATAGCTATAAATTTATAACCAACAGAGAAGTATGATGTTTTCCGTCATTTTCTTCATTGAGTATATGACGGTCAGGATAGATCAATGAGAGTCTTTTTCTGAGATTGTCAAGACCAATACCGGAACCACTCCGGTCTTCATCGCTTTTCGGAAAATTGCTGTTTATTATTGAGCAAACCAACCTCCCCGATTTTTCAATTTTTATTGAAATATTTATTTCAGAATCATCTGTTGGACTAACCCCGTGTTTGAATGCATTTTCAATCAACGTTATAAAGATAAGAGGAGCGACGGAAAAGCCATTGCACTCATAAGCTTCCGGTAACTTTACAGAAAGGTGTACCCTCTCGTGAAGACGAAGAGACATAAGTTCCACATAGCTGTTAATGAATGATATCTCATTAGTCAGTGGAATGTCAGGTTTATCGTTATCGTAAAGGATATACCTCAGGAGTTTGCTCAGGCTGTGAATGGCATATTGTGCCTGAGTCTGGTTTGTTGCGGTCAGGCTGTATATGTTATTCAGAGTGTTGAAAAGGAAGTGGGGGTTAAGCTGACTCTTCAGATTCTGCAGTTCTGCTGCCGCCATCTCCTTCTCCAGCTCTTTCTGTTTTTGTTCCCTTCTGTACCAGTCGGCGGTAACCTTGAGTGCAACACTCAGTGCTGCTGTTAATGAAAAAGTCAGCACATTCCTTGCAATAACGAAAATAAACGGAGGGGAGAAACGGTCAGGACCATGGCCCGGGCCGAGGAAAATATTCCAATAGTGGAGACACGCAGATAGAAGAGCTATTAATATAATATTGGAGAGCAGAAACCTTGTAAGGTGTCTTTTGAACAGGAACAGATCTATGAATATGAAATAGTTTACATAAAAAATCACCATGAGTGAAACGGGAAAGGTGCTGAAATGGAGAAAATCATTTACCTCCATACTTTTTCCCAAAGCGTTTGCGAACATTATCGGAGAGTAAAATATAAGACACCAGACGATAACATGTATCGCCGGTGTCATCCATCTTTTTGCATTTAAGCTTCTTTCACTATTCATAACGTATTGCCTCTATAGGATCCAATCCGGAAGCTTTCTTTGCGGGATACCATCCAAAGAACACACCTGTAACAGTACATACAAGGAAGGATAGTATCACAGAGAATAGCTGCACTTGTATTGGCCACCCGATTACAAATTTAATCAAAGCCGCGCTTCCTATTCCCACTATTACTCCAATCACTCCTCCGGTCACACTAATTATAATTGCCTCTATCAGAAACTGAAGAAGAATATGCCGCCCCTTTGCTCCGATTGACATTCTGAGTCCAATCTCCCTTGTACGTTCGGTAACCGATACATACATAATGTTCATAATGCCTATTCCTCCTACAAGTAATGAGATTCCTGCTATACAAGCCAAAAGTATGGTCATTATGTCTGTTGTTGAGCTTAGCATTGATGTGAGTTCCTCCTGCGACCTGACATTAAAATCATCCTCCTCCCCCTCTCTGAGCTTGTGGTTTTCACGGATGATCGATGATATGCTCTCAGTTGCTGCAGATGAAAGCTCCTCACTCACTGCCGATGCAAAAATACTGTTTATATATGTTATAGAGAGAATTCTTTTCTGAATAGTTGTGAATGGTGCAATAATTATATCGTCCTGATCCATTCCCATTGCGTTGTATCCTCTTGCCTCCAGAATCCCTATTATCTTAAAGGGTGTCTTGTTGAACCTGATTACCTTTCCCAAAGGGTCTTCCCCGTTGGTGAACAGATTTTTAACAACTGTGGCACCGACCACGCAAACTTTTTTTGAACTTTTCAGATCCTCATCAGTAAACATCTCTCCTCTCTCCACCTTGTATGTCCTGATATCCAGATACTCGGTATTGGCTCCTGTGATTGAAGTAGGAGCATTGTTTGCACCATAGATTACCTGTCCGCTGCTACTCACTATAGGGGTGCTGTGTGATATATGTTGCGCCTCATTTGCCACTCTCTTGTAATCTTCCATTTTAAGAGTCTGCATGCTGCCTGCACTTTGCCTTACACCACCGAACTGCCCGTTACCCGGCTGGATCATAATCAGGTTTGATCCCATATCTGATATCTGACTTCTGATACTTGACTTGGAACCCTGCCCGATTGCAAGCATGGCAATAACAGAGGCTACTCCGATTATAATTCCCAACATAGTCAGAAATCCTCTGAACTTGTTGTTCATAAGGGCTTTGAATGATATCTTGATTAAGTTTCTGTAATTCATCGTCTGTAATTTTTATTCTCGACATCCTCTATTATCCTTCCATCCTTAAGCGTAATAGTTCTGCTGCTGTATTCCGACAATTCGGGATTGTGTGTCACAAATACTATTGTTCTACCCTGTTTATGGAGAGACTGAAACAGGCCTAATATCTCCATCGAGGTCTTTGAGTCAAGATTTCCGGTCGCCTCGTCGGCAAGTATAAGAACAGGGTCGTTGACAAGTGCCCGTGCAATCGCCACCCTTTGCATCTGCCCGCCTGACATCTGGTTGGACTTGTGATTCAGCCTATCTCCGAGCCCTACTGCCTTCAATGCATCAATTGCACGGCTCTCCCTCTCTTTCTGAGAAACCTTTGGGTTGTAGAAAAGTGGCAACTCTACATTCTCGATTGCAGTTGTTTTAGGCAGCAGATTATATGACTGGAAAACGAATCCTATTTTTCTGTTTCTTAATGTTGCCCTCTCATTTTTATCCATACTCCTTACAGAGACGCCGTCAAGGTAATAATCTCCGGTAGTGGGGGTGTCCAGGCATCCCAATAGATTGAGTAATGTGGATTTTCCGGATCCGCTGGTCCCCATTATTGTCACGAATTCCCCCTCCTTTATTGTGAAATTGACTCCTCTGAGAGCATGTACAGTCTCATCTCCCACTATGAAGTCCCTTGAGAGGTTGTCGGCTTTGATAATTGTATTCATAAGGATTATTTTCTCTTTTCTCCCGGTCTGGCCGGCATAAATGGACTCTTTCCTGTATCACTGCCACTGCCTTTTGCAACCATCTTATCCGGTGCCGAAGTCATACCGGTAACAACAAGATCACCCTCTCTTATCTCTCCTGATACTTCAGTGTATATTCCATCGGACACGCCGGCACTAACTTTCACAGGTGAAATATTTCCATCAGGCTTCTTGACCCAGAGCGTTTTGGTTGCGGATTCCGGGGCTTGTTTTACTGTATCAATCTTTGTCTCACTCTTTGTCTCACCTGTTTCAGGGGTGAATCTGAGGGCCTTTGAAGGGACAAGCAGTATGTTGTCTTTCTCTTCAGTTGTAATTGTGATATTGGCAGTAAGCCCCGGCTTGAGCTTGTAGTCCGGATTAGGGGCGTTTACAACCACTTCATAAGTAACTACATTAGATGTTGTAGTCGGCTGAAGACGTACCTGTGTGACTTTTCCGTTGAAAGTGTCATCAGGAAAAGCATCTACAGTGAATGAGACACTCTGTCCCTCCAGAACCTCTCCGATATCTGCCTCATCGACATCGGCTATAACCTGCATCTGTGTAAGGTCATTAGCAATTGTGAAAAGTGTCGGAGTACTGAAACTGGCCGCAACGGTCTGTCCTTCATCAACAGCTCTGTCAAGTACGACGCCGTCAATAGGAGAGTAGATTGTGGCATATGCAAGATTTTGCCTTACCTTTTTTATGTCAGAGGTTGCTTTTATAAAAGCGCTGTTTGCTTTGTCATACGAATATTTTGAAGATTCATATTCAGTATCACTGATAAGTTTTTTATCAAACAGAGCTTTTGACCTCTCATAATTCTTCTTCTGATATTCATATTCTGTCTCTGCAGATTTAAGTGTTGCCTCACTTGATTTTAACTCTGACTCAAGGTTGGTCCTGTCAAGCACAGCCAGCACAGTTCCCTTCTTCACCTTTGAGTTGAAATCAACATAAATATGGTCGATTATTCCTGACACCTGTGTGCCGACTTCTACCTGAATTATTGGCTCAATGGTTCCGGTGGCAGTAACCGTATTTTCTATTTTTCCTCTGAAAACTGCAGATGACTCATATCCGGCAGTAAACTTCTCCTCCGGCCTGAAAAATATGAACACCATTATAACAACTGTAAACAGTGCACTTGTAATTATTATCAAATTTTTTTTCATTTCCTTTTCTAATTATTATTTTCATTATTATAAATTAATTGGCTGATTCTGGTAAAATTGCAGCAATTTCAGAGATAGCAAAGCCTGGTATTTGGACTGACTCATCTCTTGCATGGCAGATAGGTATGCTTGTCTCTCAGAGAGAAGTTCAACAGTATTCTTAATCCCCTTGTTATATTGCTCCTGAACCTGAGTGTAACTGAGTTCAGTATATTTCATGTTCTCCACAGCGGCTTTGTAACGACCCTGAGCAGAACTGGCATCCTGATATAGAGATTCAATCGTACTCAACAGGGTTTTCTTTACATTAACACTGCTCAGTTCGGCCATGTCAATCTGGTATTGCGCCTTGTTGACTGCTGTCTTGGTGGATCTTTTACTGAAAATTGGAATTGAGAGTGAGATACCAACATTCTCGTTCAATTTGTTCTCAAACTGATTGTAAAGTGAGTAGTTTGTTCCGGAGATATTACCTCTACCAATTGAAGCACTTGCTGTGAGAGACGGCAAAAAATCCGCACGTGCAATCTTTTCACCGACCTTTGCAGACTCTATTTGCAAAATGCTGCTCTTTACCTCCGGTCTACCCTCAAGGGCTGCCTCATACACGGATTTCAACTCAGGTAACTCTTCGGGAACCGACAACTCTTCAGGATTCGGGAAATAGGGCATGAACTCTTCATTTACATCTATTTCAAGTAGCTGTTTTAATGTCAGGATTGATTGCGCCAGGTTGTTTTCCCCCACAGTCAGCTGGTACCTGTCTGTACTTAACTGTGCCTCCATCTGGGCATAATCGACAGAAGATTTTGCACCTGCTTCATATAAAGCTTTAGTGCGTTTTGTCTGTATCTCTGACAACTCGACACTTTTCTTCAGGGTTTTCAGGTTTTCATTGGCATGTAAAATTTCCAGATAGGCTTGTGTTACTGACATCTCGATGCTGTTTTGCCGTTCGTCTAAAGATAGTTCATCTATCTTTAATGCAATGTTTTGCTGTTTCTGGTTTTGTGAAAGCTTCCCTCCGTTGTATAGAGTAATACTGGTGTTTAGTGCATAGCTTCCTGAGTAGCTTCCCTTTGATATGAAGTCTCCGTTTGAGTTTTCATTTTTTTGTGCAGTAAAGTTCTGTGCAGATGAAAAGCCAAGCGAAGGTAATTTTGAGGCTTTCGCCTGCATCAGATCCTCACGAGTGCTCTTGACATTTATTTCAGATTGTTTGACCTCAATGCTATTGGCAATCGCATAGTCAATACACTCTCTCAAAGTCCATTTCTTTGCGTCCTGAGCAATTGCAGATACATTTATGCACAAAATTGTGAAGATAAATGTCAGGATAGTAATGGCTGTTTTTCCTTCTTTGTTCATATTTTTTTTGTTATTTTTTACTTTCTATTTGCAAATTATCGACCATAAATGGCTCATTATGTGAATAATCGACCAATTGGTAATATTTATCGACAGAAAGGCACAAAAATTCGAAAAAAACCTACCTTTGGCGGTCGGAAAAATTTAATGACAGATGCAATATATAGGTGAAGTTATCTCGATAGGTGTAGCCTTCTCATGGACACTTTCTGCTCTCTTTTTTGAATATGCAGGCAATAGAATAGGTTCATTGATACTAAACCTTGTCAGGCTCATTTTTGCATTCCTGCTCCTCGGAGGCATGTTATGGATTGTTACAGGTTCCCCAATGCCAAAAAGCGCAGATGTTGATGCCTGGATCTGGATGGTGCTCTCGGGTTTGGTGGGATTTGTCTTTGGGGATCTCTGCCTTTTTCACTCATATACTCTCATAACAGCAAGGTTTTCACAGCTCCTGATGACCCTTGCCCCGCCTTTTGCCGCCCTCTTCGCCTGGATGATAATGGGTGAAAAGCTTTCGTTCATGGCATTTTTGGGAATGTGTGTGACACTAACGGGAATTGCAATATCGGTTTTGAAAAGAGACAGCGCTCCTGCTGTAATGAGTGATGGTAAGACAAACGGAGCAAACGGACGGATCAGGTTAAACCTTCCTCTTAAGGGACTGCTGTTGGGTATAGGCGCAGCAATCGGGCAGGGATTGGGAATCGTCCTCAGTAAACAGGGTATGCACTATTATGAAATTTCGGCACAAGGAACATCTGTTGCCTCTTATATACCTTTTGCAGCTACACAGATAAGAATTATAACAGGTCTTATAGGATTCACAGTGATCATAATTTTGTCAGGACGTTTTAAGAACCTGCTTAAAGGTTTCAAGGACTCAAAGGCTATGAAGGCAGCCTTCACAGGATCTATCTTCGGACCCTTTGTTGGTGTCTCCCTCTCCCTGATGGCCGTACAATATACAGATGCCGCAATCGCCTCTACTATAATGGCGACAACACCGATTATAATACTTCTGCCATACATTTTTATCTATAAGAAAAAGGTGACTCCTATAGAGATTTTCGGAGCTGTCCTCTCTGTCGCCGGCGTTGCTCTGTTCTTTATATAATGGGGTGATTTAGCGGAAAACTGCTCTTACAAGTTCCGGAATATCCTTTATCTGGCAAACTTTTATTGAAGACTTTGATGAACTGCTCTTCTTTTCTACAGAGGGCTTGTTATAAGAGGAGATGTAAATAGCCTCGAAACCAAGCTTTTCGGCTTCGGCAATACGTCTTTCGACCTGACCTACAGGTCTGATCTCTCCGCTTAGCCCGACCTCCCCTGCAAAACATATCTTCTGAGAGATGCTGATATCAAAGTTTGAAGACAAAATAGCGCATACAACGGCAAGGTCACATGCCGGGTCGGAAACTCTGAGTCCTCCGGCCATATTCAAAAACACATCCTTTGCAGAGAGATGAAATCCTGCCCTTTTTTCCAAAACCGCCAGAAGCATGTTCATCCTCCTTACGTCAAAACCGGTGGCAGACCTTTGTGGTGTGCCGTATGCAGCTGTGCTTACAAGTGACTGCGTCTCGATAAGAAACGGCCTTGTGCCGTCAAGCATGGCCGCAACTGCAATCCCGGAAAGGTTTTCCTGGTGCATCGGAATCAGCATCTCAGACGGATTTGTCACTTCGCGCAGACCGGTGTTTATCATTTCAAAAATTGCCAATTCAGCGGTAGAGCCGAAACGGTTCTTTATGCTACGCAGTATCCTGTATGAGTGTCTAGTGTCTCCCTCAAACTGAAGGACCACATCTACAATATGTTCCAGTATCTTTGGCCCTGCTATTGTGCCATCTTTGGTTATGTGGCCGATCAATATGACAGGTGTGTTTGTCTCTTTACAAAACCTCAGAAGAATTGCTGCGCACTCTCTCACTTGTGACACAGAACCCGGAGAGCTCTCTATGGTTTGTGAATACATTGTCTGGATTGAATCAACTATCATCAGTCCGGGACGTATCTCATTTGCCTTGTTTACAATATTTTCCATGAGGGTTTCACTCATAACCAGGCAGTTGTCACCCTCTCCCCCCAGCCTCTGAGCCCTCAGCTTTATCTGTCTTGGGCTCTCCTCACCAGAGATGTAAAGAGTCTGAAGATTCCGGCAATGAAGAGGTATCTGCAGTGATAGCGTAGACTTTCCGATTCCCGGCTCACCTCCAATCAAAACAAGAGATCCTGTTACAAGACCTCCTCCAAGGATCCTGTCAAGCTCGCCGTTTCCGAGAGATATCCTGCTCTCGTCTGTGAATGAGATAGAGGAGAGGGGCTCAGCTTTAACCGTTCCGGAAAACGTTGAGAAAGATGTTCTGGAACCGCTTCCCACACCCTCTTTGCTTATAATCTCCTCTTGAAGTGTGTTCCACTCTCCGCATGCAGGGCATTTACCCATCCATTTTACACTCTCGTTTCCGCAGGATGTACAGAACCATGCCTTCTTAACCTTTGCCATAGCCGTTTTTAGATAATACTTTAATGACAAATATAATGAAAAAGGTAATCAAATTCTATTATATTTGTAATATGAAAAAGCTACAATTCAACACACTAATTATCACTATCGCCATAGCTTTGACAACCTCTTTCCAGGGGATTCTCTATGGCCAGGACAATCAGGATGATGCTGCTATTGCACAAAAGGCAGAGGAGTATATCAAAAAAATTCAGAATGACTGGAAAATTCCCGGACTCTCAGTTTCGATTTCAAAAGGGGGTAAGGTTGTGTATGCCAAAGGATTCGGCGTCAAAGAACTTACAAACAATATGTTCAATGACGGGAAAAACCAGGTTGATGAGAATACTGTATTCCAGATAGGTTCCATTTCAAAATCATTCACGGCTGCAGTAATGGCTCAACTTGTAGATGAGGGAAAGATAAAGTGGGAGGATACCGTGAAGAACATTCTACCGGATTTCAGAATGTATGACAAATGGGTTGAGGAGAATCTTCAGGTAAGGGACATCATGACACATCACACCGGTATCAGAGGACAGGCCGGAACATATATTCCCAATCTCGGTTACAGACGTGAGGATGTTTATAAGATGCTCCCGTTTATCAAACCATCTTATGGTTTCAGAGGCGGTTACGAATACAACAACATCACATTCATTATAGCCTCGAAGATAATAGAGAAACTCACAGGAAAGAGCTGGGAAGATAATATACAGGAGAGGATCCTGAATCCTCTTGGAATGACCTCAACTTCTATAAACAAAGAGGGGTTCAATGCAGCTAAAAATGTTGCCGTACCTCACGAATTCTATTATTCGAAAGGTAAAATGCTGACTGACTCGACTTGGACAGACTCTCTTGTTGTCAACCCTCTATACGGGGATGAACAGGCCCTTCATTGGCTTACAATCATCGGACCGGCAGGCGGAATTAACTCAACCGCCGTTGATATGGCAAAATATGCACAGTTCCATCTTGACATGGGCAGGGTAGGCGACAAACAGGTTATCTCCAGAAAACAGATGCAGTATCTGCATAGAGGACAGACCATAACATCACAGGATTCATCGAGAACAACCCTCTACGGCCATTGTTGGTTCGTAGAGCAAAACAGCAGATACCGTCTCTATTTCCATACAGGAACTACATGGGGCTTTACTGCTATATGTGCTTTTGTCCCGGAGCAGAATCTATCCATAATAATGCTTGCAAATTCCGAGGTTCCTTCAAGTCCGCGTTATGCTCTTATGCGAAGGGTTATTGATTACTATAAGGGATTCCCGGAAAAAGACTACAGCGCCTCATATCTTGCCTCTTTCATGAAGGAGGAGAGGGATTCAGCGCTAAAGAGCCTGAAAAGAGAAAAGATAAAAAGTGAAGAGAGTTCTCTCAATCCCGATTTGAAGATTTTGGCCGGTGTATACGACAAGGGAGAACCTTTCGGTAAGGCAGTTGTTACAATGGAGGGAGAGGACCTTTATATAACACTTGGGAGTGAAGGGTGGAAACATAAAATGAAACGTCTTTCAGGAGATAAGTTCAATTTTAGAAGCGATGGACACGGGTTTGATTTGAAATTCATTCTTAAAGAGGGACGGAGAGGAAAGGTAAAGGTCAGCGGCCTGGATATAGATTTTGGTTATGATGAAAATTTTGGAATATGGAAAAAGATAAAGTAGTCAAGAGAATTGCAATCATTCTCCTTTCAGCATTTTTGCTGTTATTTCTGAATCCTTCAATAGCTGAGGCTCAGAATCAAAAGGGCGGAAAACCGGTGATAGGTATTTCGTCAACTATGGGTGACGGCTCCACCACCTCTGCACCTTTGACCTATGTAAATGCAGTCATCAGGGCAGGCGGTGTCCCTGTCGTGATTCCTGTAACAGATGACAAAGAGCTTCTTTCTGCCATCCTGGAGAGGATTGATGCAGTTATAATGACCGGCGGTGAGGATATAGATCCTCTTAAGTGGTACGGAGAGCAACCAATTCCGCAACTAGGTGAGGTTGCCCCTAAAAGAGACGCTTTTGATATAGCCCTGATAAGGCTTGCTGTAGCAAAGGGGCTTCCATTGCTTGGCATCTGCAGGGGAGAGCAACTGTTAAACGTTGCCTTCGGCGGAACTCTCTATCAGGACCTGCCCTCTCAGTACAAAAGTTACTCGGTGAATCACCGTCAGAAAGCGCCCGGACAATACGGCACACACTCTGTATATATAGAGAAGGGGTCTCTGCTTAATAGGGTCACAGGTCTGGACTCGGTCTCTGTAAATACATTCCACCATCAGGCAGTAAAAGACCTTGCTCCCGGATTTAAAGTAACAGCTCGTTCGAAAGATGGTGTTGTTGAAGCAATTGAGAAGATTGGAAGCACACGTGTCTATGGTGTACAGTTCCATCCTGAAATATTCACCTCAAATGGTATAGATACATTTATCGGAATTTTCCGCAACCTTGTTGAAGAGGCTGCAAAGTAACATAACAAGTATATTAAAATGAAAAAGATTCTCAGATTATCAAAAGTTTTCATAGTCACCCTCTTTGTAACATCTCTGCTCTCATCCTGCGGTATGTTTGACGAAGGTGATGGCGGATACGAATACGGAAAGGCTGTTGTAAAAATAACAAGTCAATATAACAACCTTGAGCTACAGGCAGCATATTCACAGTATGGTCTGATCTCAGCATTTCTAATCAAGGAGAATGGCGTAGTAAGAGATTCATATACGATAGAATACTTCCAGGCATATGTAAGAGTATCGGCTTTGGCCGGTGACCATGTCGGAGAGATACGTGAAATTTATTACGACAATCTTGGCAAAGCAGTTATGCTGAAAGAGGGTTTTACCACAATAAGGCAGTTTGAATACAATATGTCTAATTTCCTTCAACAGGAGGTAAATTACAGTACTTCCAGCCCTTTGGTAGAGTATTCATATGATAGCAACACACTTTCGAGGATTGTACAATATGATTCAAATGGCGATGAGTTGTTACAGCAAGATATGGAAGACCATGATATACAACTTACATACAAGACCGTAGGTCTTATATATTTGGATCTCATGTACAACCCTTACGGCAATTACAGACCTTTACTGTCACTGATTGGTATTGCCGGAACCCTTCCTACAAAATTTGCCGGAGAGATTGGAAAATTTTCAGGTTTCCAGTTTGATGCAGAAGGATATATAACAGAGCTTATTATGAATGTTGACGGGCACTCTTACAATGTCCGCTTCACTTACGATGACGAGATTGATTAAACCTGTCTATAAAGACTGAGTACTCATCACGCTCAATGAAAATAGGCTCAGATACAGGAGCCGGTACATTGCGGACATCCATATAGAGGCCGGGAATTTCACCCCGGTCTCTTTTTATTACTGACGGATAGAACTGATGTGCGGAGAGTGTGCTGTCTGCCACATATTCCTCTCTTTGTTCTATTATCCAGCTGTATATAAGAGAGGGGTCATATATGAAAAATGGGAAGAAATCTGTATTCTTAATACCGAGGCCATCGTCCCAGGCCTTTTGCCTCTTTATGGTTTTGTTTTTTACCTTAAGATTGTTATTGAACTCTCCGCCGACAAGGTTTGCAGGGATGTTAACCCGGTGAAGCCAATCCTCATAGTCATATTTTATACCGGCTACCTCCAGGGCAACCATTCCGAAAGCTGAACATCCCGCACCCTCTCCTTCATATCTTGGCCAGAAAGCGCCACCGTATGCGTCACAAGCAGCATAGGAAGTACTGTCTCTTGCCGTGAAACCCTCAATATATTTAACAATTCTTAAAGCCGCGTCTCTGTTGATTGAGTATTTGATAAAGGCTATCCTTCTTCCCTTTTTCAGATTATGGTCGATTGATGCTGTAAGCTCCTCAGTTGTCTCGACTCTCCCTGGCAGGGCGGCGCCAATAATACCGATTCCTACCTTTTCTTTTAGAAGAAGCCTTTTTTTCGCCCCGTCTCCGGTTGAAGCTACGGAGATCAAAATAGGTTCGTCTATCAGTGATGATCTTAGTTCAATAAAGAGATGTCCTATATAGTATGAGTATCTGGTGAACTTTGACTTGATCCAGCTTTTGGCCGTACTTTTGAAGAGTGTCGAAGGACTTTGCCAATCAATATATTGCAAAGAAGGAACGGTATATACAATAAGCTCGTGCCGGTCCGTACTGTCCTGAGGAGGCATCCCATACAGCTCTGACGAGACATGGAGTATGGGAGCGACAATAAACGGAAGTAAATATATAAACCACCTTTTCATAGCAAAGACAAAAAATTATAAACTTATTTTCTTTGATATACTCTTACGTAGTCAATATCGTGAAACTGAGGGAAAACTGTTGTGGAGTCAGGGTTGCCCGGCCAACTTCCGCCTATAGCTGTATTTAGAATCAGAAAATGATCGGTGTGAGGTACTCCCTCTGTCGCTGTATGCATTAGTTTTCCGTCTATGTACCAACGTATTGCATCAGCTTCCCATTCAAGTACATAGGTGTGAAAATCGTCGCCGAATGATTTTTCTCGGGTAAACTTACCTGATGAGACCCTTTTTACACCCTGGAACGAATAATAATGATAGGTTGCATAGATTATATTTGGCTCGTGACCAAGGAATTCCATAATGTCAATTTCTGTATACCAGGGGCGTAGTTCCGGAATTGAACTCTCCCTGCCATTTGCAACTGCTTCAGACATTGCCTGCTCCATAATCCAGTCTCTGTTTTGCGGGTATAACCAGTATGCAGGCCATATACCCTGTCCAACAGGAAGTTTGCCTCTTATTTCAAATCTTCCGTATGTCAGTGCAAGTTTATCCTTTGTGTCCAATCTTCCACTTGTGTAGTGTTTATTGCCAAAATCCCTTACACTGCTGCGGATTCTGAGGCAGCCATCTGTAATATATACTTCGTCAGGCATATAAAATTGTAATTCACCATGCTTGCTGGTTTCTCGGGTGAGTATGTTCCATTTAGATTTGTCAACTTTTTTGCCGTTGAACTCGTC
>JAQVBQ010000097.1 GCA_028690215.1 Bacteroidales bacterium
CCTCTGTATGGCACAATCAAAGAACAATATGCACCAATAACCTCTGTGAGCTCTTCATATTCATACATGACCATCACTATTTAAGTTCCACAATCTGCTCTACTCTACCAAACAAGATGCTACGCAAAGCAGTCTTGTCCACTGCAAAATATTCGGCTATCTGTCCATATTGCTTCACCCAATAATGATGCAATGCATCGGCAAAAGAAAATCGCCACCCTTGAAGCGGAACGCTCTGCTTGAAATAAGCATTGCGGTTCACTGCCTCAGTCAACCAATTCTTTTCACTGCGTTCCATCTTCTCACCTCGATTCAACTTTTCACGAAGCTGGTACACCTTACTACTCTCAAGGGATGCCAATGCAGGCACTTCCCATTCTACAAATTTGCTTGCTATATCCATATCCAAAATGTTATTTTCTCCCTTTCGTAGGATGAACCTACTTGGGGCTTGTTAATAATTTTGGTGCGATAAAAGGTGTTACGGCTGTTCTTACAAGGTTTTCCTCTGAAATACTACCACCAAAGGTGGCTGAAGATTTCAAAGGAAATGAGTATCACACCGACCTTGAAAGGATAAGGACGGAACAGATACCTTTGCAGCAAAATGGTGACAAAGCCGCAAGTTTGTCACAAGCTATTTGCTCTTTTTATAAAAGTTGCGCTTATGTTTTTTATAATATTTCTGACGAATAAGATCCATCTCAGCCACTGAAAGACTGTGAGATATATTAAACTCTAAAAGCTCTTTCTTAAGATACAGATCTGGATCGTACGAAATAAAACAGAGTCGAGTAATATCTGCTCAAGTTGGATCAATATTTAGATTATACTTTTGTTTGATATAGTCTCTAACGGCTGGAAATGCTTCGTATTCATGAACAATCCAAGAGTCTTTCTCTTCAAATTCATTATCATATTTCAACATGACTAATGCTTTTAATCCCAATCCTGATGGTGATGCCCAAATCGCCAATAAATGAGGGTCATTATATAGAGTCTGCTTTATATCATTTATTGAGTTTTCAAGATGGTCTAAATCGAGAACCATTAGATTTGTGTAGCCGAATATTTGATTTTTTCTTTTGCTAAGAAAGAAACGGCCAGAGAAAGATACAAGAGGAAGACGTTTTTTCCTATCACGAAATATTTCATGAGAATTGTAACGGAGGCTGTTTCGCACTTTTCGGATATGGTTTTCGTAATATCCTTTTCTGAAACGATTCAGGATATTAAATAAAGTAATGGTCAAAGGCTCCAAATCTTTAATAGAAGAAAAAATGGAGATCTTTTTATTCAGTATATCTATAGTCTGCTTCATTTATTTTCACTTGATGATTTTGCAAAAATGGAATACAATTATGCAGTAATTCTGCATAATTCTTAGTATAACACAAAAGGGGATCTGATTCGCAACATTTTAGACAAAAAAATATGCTAAAGAGCATAAAAATGGAAAATTCGTAGAATAGTTAGCTTAATCAACCATTTATTTGACCAAGAATCAATTTATGTGAACGAAAATCATTAAATTTGGAGGGTAATAAAACATAAAAATGAAGGTTTATGGAGAAAATAAATCGTATCAAGGTGGTATTGGTTGAGAGAGATAAAACCAATAAATGGCTGGCAGAGCAGCTCGGAAAAGACTATTCAACGGTCTCTAAATGGTGTACGAACACTACACAACCCAACCTGGAAACACTCATCCAAATTGCTAGAGTTTTGGGTGTAGAAGTTCAAGAGTTGTTGGTTAAGCAGCCGGTAGATAAGTGATACGGCCGTGAAATTTCATTTTTTCGAAAAGAGTGCAGATAGGTTGCATTAGTGCCATATATGTTTGCACACAAATAAAAAAGTAAAAAGTCATAGACAAATATGAACAAACAACAGTTAGCCAATAAGATTTGGGCATCAGCGAACAAGATGCGTTCGAAAATAGATGCCAATGAATACAAGGATTATATCCTCGGTCTCATTTTTTATAAGTTCCTCTGTGACAACGAGGAGCAATTTCTTCGCAACGATGGTTGGACCGATGATGACCTTGTAGGGCTCGTGGAAGATTATGATGACGAGGACAAGAAAGAGGACATTGAGTATTGTCAGAATAGCATAGGTTATTTCATTGAGTATAAGCATTTGTTCAGCACATGGCTTAAACCTGAAACTAATTTTAGTGTATCAGACCTCCAAATTGCACTCAACAACTTCGATCGTTTGGTGAGCAAGAACTATAAGCCCGTCTATGAGAAGATTTTCCTCACACTTCAGGCTGGTTTAAGCAAACTGGGTGAAAACCCCACTACACAGACTCGTGCATTGAAGGATCTCATCAAGCTCATTCGAGACATACCTACTGATGGTTCTCAAGATTATGACGTTCTAGGCTATGTCTATGAATACTTGATTGGGAACTTTGCCGCCAATGCGGGTAAAAAGGCTGGTGAGTTTTATACTCCTCATGAGGTAGCTATCCTTATGTCTGAGATTGTGGCAGAACACCATAAGGCAAAGGAAACTATCGAGATCTATGACCCAACCTCAGGTTCTGGCTCCCTGCTTATTACCATCGGTAAGTCGGTTGGCAAACATATTGAGGATAAAAATAAGGTGAAATACTATGCGCAGGAGTTGAAAGAGAATACCTACAACCTTACTCGTATGAACCTTGTTATGCGTGGTATAAAACCCAACAACATCAATACTCGTTGCGCAGACTCTTTGGATGAAGACTGGCCAATACAATCAGGTGAATATAATAAGCCACTCTATGTGGATGCCGTAGTCAGCAACCCGCCATACTCTCAGCAATGGAATCCTGCCGATGCAGAATACGATGCTCGTTTTAAAGAGTATGGAGTTGCGCCTAAGAGCAAGGCTGACTATGCTTTCTTGCTTCATGAACTTCACCACCTCAAACCAGATGGTATTTTAACCATTGTATTGCCTCATGGCGTACTCTTTCGTGGCGATGCAGAGAAAGACACCGAGGGAGAAGGTAAGATTCGCAAAAATCTTATTGAAAAGAACAATATTGATGCTATAATTGGTTTGCCTGCCAACATTTTCTTTGGTACAGGCATTCCGACACTTGTCATGGTTCTAAAACAGCATCGCAATAATGATGATATCCTAATCATAGATGCTTCTAAGGGTTTTGTGAAGGATGGTAAACAGAACAAACTTCGTGCTTGTGACATCAAACGTATAGCTGATACAGTTCGTGACCGTAAAGATATATCAGGATTCTCTTGTAAAGTGTCTCGTGATAATATCCGAAAGAATGGTTACAACCTCAATATACCTCGCTATGTAGATTCAAGTGAGGCAGCCGTACAGTATGACATCTACGCAACTATGTTTGGTGGTATCCCAGAGAGTGAGATTGATTCTCTTAATAAGTATTGGGAAGCCCTTCCTTCGTTGCGTAGTGAACTCTTCCAAAGCAATGAGGATGGTAGCCCGTATGCAAGCGTAAAAGTGGATAACATTGCTGATGCTATTAATGCCAATGCTGATGTAAAATCATTGAAAGAATCTTTCACCGATGCTTTTGATGGTTTCGAGGATATGCTGCATGAGCACCTTATCACCAATGTAATGTCTGTGAACGAGATGAAGGAACAAGATGCTATTACCGATGACATGTTCCAACGGTTAAAACCTGTAGCTCTTGTTGACAAATATACGGCATATCAGGCATTGGCTGACAATTGGCAGATTATAGTTAATGATATCGAGACTATTCAGTCAGATGGCATAGATGCAGTGCGTGCTGTAGAACAAGCGTATAAGATAAAGAAAGATGGTGATGATGAAATCGAAGTACCAGATGGATTAAAAGGTCGTATTCTGCCTTTCGAGTTAGTACAGAGAGTGAAGTTTCAAGCCGAACTTGATGCCATTGAACAGATGCAGGCAGAGGTAGATGAATGTGCCTCAAATCTTGAAGATGCTCCAAATACCTTTACTGAAGAAGAAGCAGGGGTATATCTTGAGGACAGCGATTCTCTTAAGTTAAACAAGAAGAAGATTACAAGTGATGCCAAAGCAAAGGGCGATACCATTGACGCAGAGACAAAGACTAAATTGAAAGAAATTGTGGCTCTCTGGGATAAGCAAAGCAAGACAAACAAGGCAATCAAGGCAGCAAAAACAGATTTGGAATCTAAGACTATTGATGCTATTCAGCACCTCACAGATGCTGAGGTTGATGAGTTTTTACACTTAAAGTGGGTTGCGCCTATTGTTTTTGGTATTGAAAACACTATGTTAAGTAAAATTACTTCATTATCAAAATCATCAATTTCTCTTGCTGAAAAGTATGCCCTATCGTATATCAGTATTGAAAAAAATATAGATTCTTCAGAAAAAGAACTTGCGGATTTATTAAGCGAGCTCACAGGAGAAACCTATGCGATTAAAGGTTTGACGGAATTAGCTAATCGTATTAAATAGGAATGCTTATGGAACCGACGATTAGAATTAAAGGATTTGAAAGCGAATGGAGCAAACAGAAAGCCCAAGAAATTTTCAAAACTTATGATGATAGAAACCATCCAGAATTACCTGTATTATCTGCTTGTCAAGATATAAGAGGCATGGCTCCACGTAGCACAAGTGGATATGACATTTTTCACGATAAAGCAAATGAGGTGACATACAAGCGTGTGTTGCCTGGTCAGTTTGTAATACATTTACGTTCTTTTCAGGGAGGATTTGCTCACTCAGCCATAGAGGGGATCTGTTCCCCGGCATATACTGTATTTGAGTTTAAGAACAAAGATGAACATGATGATTACTACTGGAAACATGTACTTAGATCTAGGGCATTTATAGAGAGACTCCCATTGATAACCTATGGCATACGTGACGGTCGATCAATTAGTTTTAATGATTTTTCTGACTTAGCCTTTAGTTTCCCTGAAAAGTCAGAGCAATCTGCTATTGCTTCTTTTTTAAAGAAAATGTATGACCAGATTGAAAACACAGAGAAAAAAATTAAATCTCTCCGTCAAATGAGAGTTGCCTCCCTTCAAGCGATGTTTCCGCAAAAAGGTGCAACCAAGCCCCAAATTAGGTTCAAAGGATTTAATAAAGATTGGGAAATGAACACATTAGATACCTATCTTATACCATCAAAAGCGAAGAATACTGATGGTAAATACTCAAAGGAAGATGTTCTTTCTGTATCAGGAGAATTCGGAATAGTTAATCAGATTGCATTCCAAGGACGTTCTTTTGCAGGTGCGTCTGTATTAAACTATGGTGTAGTTGAGACTAAAGATATTGTATATACAAAATCGCCACTGAAGCTTAATCCATACGGGATTGTTAAAACAAATGAAGGAGTACCCGGCATAGTATCTACACTTTATGCAATTTATAAATGTGTAGAAGGTGTGAACCCTACCTTCGTACAATACTACTTTGAGCTTGATGCTCGACTGAATGATTATCTTCGACCACTTGTGCGAAAAGGTGCCAAGAATGACATGAAGGTTTCGTCAGAGGGAGCTTTGATTGGTAATGTTGTATTTCCAAGCTATGACGAACAGACACTAATAGCCGATTATTTTAA
>JAQVBQ010000098.1 GCA_028690215.1 Bacteroidales bacterium
GACCATCGGACATATCAGCGCAGACAGGATGTAGACACAGTTTTCAACAGGTTGTCCATGTATTTCATGAGACATGAATTATCACCATATACCCCGGCATTGTGGAATAAAATCTCATCTTCAAAAGTTGGGAGCTTCCCTCTTGCCCAAGCTCTAAGAGATCTAAATTCAAAATGTCCGATGAAAGAGCAGGCATCCAGATTCCTGAATTATGAACCAACAAATGAGGATTTTAAGCGACTATCTGCTATATATGAAGGATCATATGACAAGTATCTTCCGAACTATGATATTTTCTTGTCTTACTACAAAGAGGTATGGAAAAAAATGAAGAAATTATATGAGGAATAGCTTACTTATAATACTGATAATCTCCCTTTTTTCTTGCAAATGGCAACCAAAGGGACAGTCATCGACTAATCAGAATAATAAAGAGCAAATTGTAATAAACACCGTCGATTCTTTGATTGTTGATGCAAGAAACTTGTCTCTATGCGGGTTCTGGCTGACTGATGGCAAACACCTGTATTACGAAGACAACAAAATAGTTACCATAAAGAAATTCACTCCGGATGGTACTGAATGTGAAAGATATTTCTCAAAAGGAAGGGGCCCTGAAGAAATGCTCAGACCTCCACGTGCTTTTAAACGATTTGAAAACGGCGATTTTATATCTATTGACATTGATTCTCATTTCTTTTATTTTGATTCACTTATGAATAAAAAGTGGGCTTACAATTTTTATAAGATTGGAAACAAATGTGGAAATGAATTTAAACAAAACCTGCTCAACAATCCGGATCCTGACGAAGTATTAATGTATGAGCTTTCATCATATGAAAACCAGGTAGAATTATTGGGAGACAATATTATTTTCCCGGTCACGACAGAGCATATAAAATATAATGGGTTTTACAAAGAGTCACGGGCCAAAGAGTTCTACAAAGATTCTTACCACTTAATGGCCTTAAATAAAAACACCCTTAAAAAAGAGATCTTTGGGAAGTTTCCTCCAATATATCACAAACATATATGGTCCAATTTCATGGATTGCCACATAACAAAAGATGATTCATTATTGTATGTCTCCTTTGAGGCAGATTACCAAATTTATCTATACAACAAAGATCTTAAGTTTGTCTCTTCCTTTGGTGTTAAGGCTGACAATGTTGATCATACATATCCTGAAAGAAACACATTTGAGGAAGCTACAGATAATTATAAGAAAGACCGGACTACCCATGGTTTTTACTCTAATATCTATTTTATAAACAACTATTTATTTAGAATTTACCACACAAAACATAATAAAATCGGGATGCAAGTGTATTCAAATCAAGAATTGATATATGATAAAATCATTAACTATGAAATATTTGAGATGATAGGATACATCGAACCGTATTATTATGTTAATACCAAATGTGATATTGATAAAGAGATTTATATCATTACTAAACTCGTCATTACTAAGAATGAAACTTAAAAGCACTATTAAATATAAAAAAATCACAATGTCTGCTTTCTTGTAAAAACAACCATATAATCAAGATTATGAAGAGTCTAAGAAAAGAAGATCTAAACATGCGGCTATTTTTGTACCTGCTTTTAACCCCGCTTTTCCTCTGTCTCTCTCTCACCATCGGCCACTCTCAAGAAAAACGAGAGTTGAAGGCGGCAGTAGTAGTTCATAAGATTAATGACCCTAAAAAGGTCATGAAGATAATTTCTTCCAACTTCAGCAAACAATACTCCAGACAACATGAGATTTCCAAAATGGAAACATATCGTGCTGTCAAGGCAAATGGTAAATTTATCGATCTCAAGGCGGGAAAAGGATTCTATCTTTCCAGAAAATATGATCCTAAAAGCAAGCAAGGTGAGTTTACCTCATTTTATTATATAGATCAATATTCCTCACAATCATACACTTCAGATGGTACAGAAATTTTAGAACCAGACTATATTTTTGCCAGATACCCCCTACTATATTCTAACTATATGGATTTTAACCTATGTACAGTAATCCTGACAATGGTATATTTTTCGCCATTAAATTCATTCCAATATAAAAACTTTGAATACTCATTTTCTAATGAATCCGGAGTTATTCACTTCAAATCAATTGAAAAAAATGTTCCCAAAAAATGTAAGATAAGGTGTGAGGGAGATTTATTCTATGATGTTGAGACAATGGCTTTAAAACGAATAATTTTCACAACATTTGACTCTTTTGTCTGGGTTCAAACTGGAAGTTTTGCACACTCAAGTTATGTTATTGTAGATTTTGATTATAGCAACAACCTCTATATCAAATCCATCTTTTATAGTAGAAAATGGGACAAAACACCCACTGATCAAGCAAGATATTTATTCCCCCCTACTAGAAGAAACCCCGTGAAAAATAATCTTGAAGAGTACTATTTTGCAAATTTCGGAGCTCCAAAATTTTACATGAATAACAACATGCAAGTCCTGGATCATCGGACATTTCAGCGCAGACCGGATGTAGATACTGTCTTCAATCGTTTGTCCGGATCTTTCATGAGACATGAATTTTCGCCATATACCCCGGAATTATGGAATAACATCTCATCTTCAAAAGTTGGGAGCTTTCCTCTAAACCAAGCAATAAAAGAGCTTGATTTAAAATGTGTGATGAAGGAGCAAGTGACCAGATTCCTAAATTACGAACCCACTAATGAGGATTTCAAGCAACTATCCACCCTAACTGAAGGGTCATTTGACAAATATCTCCCGAACTATAATATTTTCTTGTCTTACTACAAAGACATTAAGCGGAAAATGAGGGAAATCTACAAAGAGAAATAACCCACCGTTTGGTTGCCCTCATCGTCTTTAGTTATAAAATATAACTGGCAAGAGTAGTGGTTCTATCAGGCAGATAGCCATTCAGAAAATTTTTAAGTGAATATATTCTCACCAACGGTCGTGAAGTTCCTAATATATATATTGAATCATCAGCTATAGAAATATTGTCTGCCATATCTTTGTACTCCCCAGGACTCCTTCCATACTTACAATGACTAGATATCAAATAAATAAGACATAGGCTTCTCCGTTATAAGCAGCACCGGTTTTACAGATAATTCCGATTTAAATTTGGTTTTCAAATGCTATGGAATTTGTTTTTCACTGTTGATTTACAAGCATTCCTGTACTGTATCGCCTCAGCAAGGTCTGTTTTATGCAGAATTATACAAAATTGATGTTAGCTCTCATTTGTTATTATCAATACGACTCGCAAATCCGATTCTCAAGCGAGTAATCAATTTCCAGTAGGGAAGCAAAAGGATATGCTCAGGAGAGAGGGTGCAAAACTTAAGTGTTCGCTTTAACGTGAAAGTGTACGAGAACCACAAACCACGGATATTCTCCTTTGGCCTTTTTTTCATATCTCCGTGAAAGCCGAAATTGCCACTTTCAAAGATATCCTCAACCACAGCCTCAGCAAGTCTCTCGTTTGAAGTCATATCAAAGGGAAATATTGACTCAGAAGCCTCCAGATACTTCACCGCAGCACGGGCAAAGACCTGCATAGGAAAGAGCAGGGCATAGGATTTGGCCAAAGCTGTGAATGAATCTTTATCTATCTCATTTCTGTGTTTTTTTAGAAAGAGCAACCAGTCGCAAAACTGACGGAATCCCACTCCCTGATGGGCAAAATGGCGGAACATATGGTGGAAAAGGTAGAGCGCATGCATCTCCACAGGCAGTTGCTTAACCCTAACTCCCTCAATGTCAATATGTTTAAACGACTCATTATTAACCGCTTCTCTCACAAGGGCAACAAACCTCTTCTCATATCTCTTTCTCTCAAAATAGGTTATTTTGTGGTGAGGCTCAATATTCACTCCATCCAGAGAGTAATGATAGTGCATAGTATCTGCAACCTCAAATTCAAAACCCTTGCTTCGGACCCTCTCCTTGGACCTCGCATAATCCTCTTTGCGGTATATAAAAAGATCCAGATCTCCGGGATTCCTCAGATAAGGATCGGGATAGTTTGCCGCGCTCGACGGTCCTTTAAGCAGCACAAAAGGGATATCCTCCTCTCTGTATTCTTCTGTCACAACAGATAAAGTGTGGATAATTTTACGATTCAAATTTCTGGTCTGCTCAATCTGCGTAAGAAAAAGAAGTGACATATCCCTTGGCGGAAGATATGCCTTGGGTAACGATAAGGCCTTGTCTGCAACCAATGCACTCACACTCTGCTTCCTTGCCATATTGACAATTTCCCTCCAATCTTCCAATTTGAGATTCTCAAACAGTTCCCCTTCCACACTCTTGTCCCAGACAGCTCTCGCCAACAGGTGCAAAAACAATCCTCTGTTATCCAAACTATTCATCTTAGAAATCACTATACATCCCTGACTACCAACCCCTCTTTCACCATCTTCTCCTCCAGAACATTCGCATCAGCCTCTGCTCTCTCTCTCGCAATTCCATAATTCTCAACAAGCAGCCCAGTCAGATCGTCAACTGTGAAATCTCTTCCTTTAATTTTCTCTATCAGAAATGCAGCAGAACTGTTAAGGCTAACCACTCGTGTATAATCAAGACCGGAACCACTTTGAGAAACCATCATATATTCATCACCAATCTTGCGGATGTTGTAATTCTCTTTTAGTCTCATACTATGTAACGCATTAATTAAAACTGAATGTAAAAGTAGAACAAAATATTAAAACCTAGGGGATGAAACTCCCAAGCTTAAATGCCACTCTTCTCAAAAAAGGGTTTGCAGGCCATAAATACTTGTACAGATTCCATCTTAAACTCCCTTTTAAGATAGATTTGCTTTCCTTTTTAACCTCCGTTGCCTCAGCGATAACATTCTCATAAGAGCAGCTTTCAAAAAGAGACATGTTCCCGTCTCCTCTTAGTTTTATATGATTTTCTGTCAGTTGTACTATGCGATGTAAAACATAGTGTCCGTTTCCCAGTCTAACCAGCAATATATTGCCCCTCTTGAATGAGCTTTTGCCTGGTTTTTCAAGAGCCACAAAGTCCTTGTCGCCACTTATAAAAGGTCTCATGCTGTTCCCCTTCACACGAATAAGGACGCGCTCACCGGATTCAACAAGTTGAGCAATCTCGGGGAAAAAAAGTTCGTTATTAATAATCTTTGACTTCACGCTTTATCGTTACGCAAAATTATGAATCATAATTGACCATTCCAAAAATGGAATGTTCAAATTTTCAGGTTTGAGAGAAACAACATTCCTCAATTATTCATTTTCTATCACTAGTGTCCAAAGAAAATTTTTGAACGATTAATATTTAAAAGCAAATTCAAGTTGAACAGGTTGATCACATACATCAAGCAGTTTTTCAGGGCCATTGAAAAGGTCTCTGACAGGAGTCTTGTCTGTCAGCACCCTGCTCATCACTCTGAGGACGTTGAAAGTGGACCTTTTGAGTACGCAATCGTGCTCTACAATGGCTACCAGACAGTATGCTATAACCGCAACATAGATTTGTATTCTCACAGCGTTCTCTGTATTGCCCCAAA
>JAQVBQ010000099.1 GCA_028690215.1 Bacteroidales bacterium
GCAGAGAGTTGAACAGCGATCTCATCTTTAGTACATCCCACCAGTAAAGATCCACATAACAAAAGAACTATCGCCTGCAGACCTATCCCCTCAAAAATTCTCATTTACTATTGTACTGTAATTATAACGTTTGCAAGGCGTGAGTTACCGCCGGAACCTACAGTGCCTCCACCAATCGAAGTTGTTGATGTGCATTTTATCCTGAAGTATACCTTTCCGGTTGTAGCTGCTGCCAATGTATATGTCCTGATAAAAGGAGATGTAGGCATTGACGATGTGTAGACAATAGCGTCACCCATCTGATGCCATGTGGTATTGTCTGACGAGAACTCGGCAACGAAATCCTTAGGGCTTGTGTTACTACCATATCCATAGTAAGATATCGAGACAACCTTGCCAGCTGCAATTGCTGCCTTCGGAGTCATTGAGAAGAGCCAAGACTGGTTAGGACCCCAGTTGTTAGCATATATAGTTGCGCTGGAACTTGTATAACCGAAGGTTGGCGCTGTAGTGAATCCATTCATATCAAGAGAAGCGTCTGTAGAGGCGTCTGTCGATGCCGATGTCGATGCCATAGGCATTGTAGGAACGGCAGTGAATGTCCATGATGCGAGAGTCTGCGCATTGGCAGCATCCACAACTGTACCATTGACAACTATAGGAGTTGTGATACCTGTACCTGTGATTGTAAATACAACTGCTCCAATTGCTGTAGGTGTTCCTGAAAGGGTAAACACAATATTACCTGCAGCAGCAGCGAAGGTTCCGGTAGCGGTGACAGGAGTTGTAAGCCCTGCAGCACCTGCTCCACTGACAGCTATTGATAGTGAATATGAATCATTAACCTTTGCATTTGTGTATGGGAGTGTTATGGTAGCAGTGGTTGCCGCATCTTTATTCAAAGCACCTGCAAGACTTGCTGTTCCATAAGTAAGTTTTGCTGAAGATGGGAAACGTGTACCTGTAAGACCTGCAAAATCTGTTCTGTTTCTAGGTGTAACCTGGATTGTCCCGCTATTTACACTTGCTATACCCTTGAGTGAGCCGCTTCCCTGAGGAACAGCCACGCCAACGAATTCAGAGTACTTAGCCGAGAACATTGAGAAATTCTCACCTGTGCTGGACTCCATGTTTATTGTGGTATGAGCGTCAGCTGAAGCAATGTTCTTTGTGAGGTCTGCCTCTACTACCTGTACGTTGGTGACAGACACATACATACTCTCATAATTTCCTGAAAGCAGCTGAGCAGCTGTGATAACCGACGGATTTATTGCGACGGTCTGACCTGTAGCTGTCACCTTGGAGTTGTCAATGTTTAGCTGAAGTAAACCATTATATCTGGAAAGTGTAGCATCTTTAAGGTTAAACTCAAGTTCGGCACCAACAGCATAAGTGGAAGCATTGTCAGTAAGTCTGACTGTGAAACCTGCGCCACCGTCTGAAACAACAATATTCTTGAGTGAAGTTGAGTTTCCACCAACCTGGTCACTTATCATGCTTGCCTTCATGTAAACATTAGAAGCGACGGTTCCTTCACCCATCGATCTGAGTTGTGTACAAGTGACATAAGTCTTTGTTATACCCGCAGCCTGTTGTACCTGAACATACTCGTAAATTGTAGAAGTAGCAACCTTAATGGTTGCAGTCCTGTCATTACCTGTGTTTGGCAAACATGTTACGGTTACAGTTGTCTCTCCCTTCTTGCCGGTGCTTGGTGTGAGTGCTACCCAGTCTGCACCTGTTGAGTAGGTTACAGATGTTGTCCAGTCTCTGTTTGTAGTTACAACAAACGTTGAATTACCTCCCTCTTTTGCAACAGAGAGTGTCTCAGTGCTAATTTCAAGTGATGGAGTTCCTTCATCAACATCCTCTTTACTGCAAGAGGATATAATTCCTAAAGAAGATAGGATTACTGTAAAACCTAACAGTTTTATTAATTTTTCCATTTTTAAATTATGTAATAAATATTAGAATTCAGTATTTATTACAAAAATAGAAAAACTTTGCGAAAGCTAAAACTTTATACCTAAAGATAATCCTGCCCTAAAACCTCCGAATGGCCCTTTTATATTTATTGCTGCCCTGTTCTCGTTAACTTCCACGGTTTTTGTATATGGGTCTATATCCATCTCATTCAATTTGTCCCGCACAATATTCTGTTGTTCTGTTGACATAGGGGAGGATGGGATTCCTGTAAAACTTCCGGAACCGGTACCATAATGAGGTCCGAGGAACCAGAGATCAAGGCACAGATGTTTACTAAGAGCCCATTGTGATCCAAGAACAAATCCCACTGTGTGTGACTTTATGTTACCTGTCATCTCTACATTGACATTGACATCCTCCTCCTCAAAATCTGCAAAAATGTTGTTTGCGTCAAAATTTGAATACCTGTAAAACAATGAAACATAGAAACCCCTGCCAAATCCCTTTTTCCCAAGGTAAAAACGAACTTCGGGAGTAATCGCAAAGTTGCTCAGCTGTGCCTCATTAAGAATGTCAATAACTTGTTGGTCATCGGGCTCAGCATAATTGATGATTTTGTTTTTCAACGGAATTGTACCTTCAGGCATGAATCTGTATGCCACTGCAACAGAGACTGTTTTGCTGAGAGTACGCTCATACTGGATTGAATAATTTCTGAATGCTATAGGAATCAGATTGACTTTTATCAGGTTCTTTTGTTGAATCTGGTAACCCTCCTGAGCAGAGAGACCTTGAACTACGAATAGGAGCAGACTAAAAAACATTAATTTTTTCATGACTCACCTCCATTAATTATAAGAACAGTTATATAAAGTTAGTATTTTATCAGGATTCAACAAATATTTCTAAATTCGGATATTGAATTTTATAAAAAGAGAAATGATGAAATTTATCAAATCAAGCCTTACTGTTATGTTTATTACAATTATATCATCACTTTTTGCCAGTAATGAAGTGAGTATTGTTCCTGCACCTGTCTCTATGACTACCGGAAAGGGATACTTCAGTCTCTCTTCAAGAAGCTCTCTACTAATAAATACCGGCGACAAGGCTGTGAAGGATATTGCTTCGTTTCTAAATAAACATATTAAAGAGTTTTATAATCTTTCAAATCTCACTATAGAGAACGGGGCTATTGCCGGAAAAGGCTCAATAATGATAAAACTTGACAAAGGGCGCGGCATCAAACCTGAAGGCTATGAATTGTCAGTAACGCGGGATAATATAGAGATCTGCGCTTCCAATCCAAATGGTCTTTTTTATGGTATGCAGACACTTTTTCAAATGATGCCACCGGAGAAAAAAGAGATCTCTAAAATCAAGATAAAATGTGCAGAGATAGAGGATTATCCGCGCTTCAGCTGGAGAGGCCTTCATCTTGACGTGTGTCGCCATTTCATGCCAAAGGAGTTTGTTTTCAAATACCTGGATTATATGGCAATGCACAAGTTAAACACTTTCCACTTCCACTTGACAGACGATCAGGGATGGAGGATAGAGATAAAAAAATATCCCCTTCTTACTGAAATCGGCTCTGTAAGAAGCGAGACTCTGGTGGGCCACTATTACGATAAAAATTCTGTTTATGACAACACTCCTCATTCAGGATTTTTCACTCAGGAAGATATCAGAGAGATTGTAAAATACGCGGCAGAACGTTATATCACAGTCGTACCTGAGATTGAGATGCCCGGTCACGCCCTAGCACTCCTCTCCGCATATCCTGAACTTGGATGTACTGGCGGACCATACAAGAGTGCAACAAAGTGGGGCGTTTTCGATGATGTTATGTGTGCAGGAAAGGAGAAGACTTTTGAATTTCTTGAGGGTGTGATTGATGAGGTAATCGCACTCTTTCCTTCAACTTACATACATGTGGGAGGAGACGAGTGCCCCAAGGTCAGATGGCACGATTGCCCTTTGTGCCAGCAAAGAATGAAGGATGAGTCACTTGCTAACGAGCATCAGCTTCAGAGCTACTTTGTCCAGAGGATGGAGAGGTATATAAACAGCAAGGGAAGAATAATTATAGGCTGGGATGAAATTCTTGAAGGAGGGCTTGCTCCTAATGCAGCTGTCATGTCATGGCGGGGTGAAGAGGGCGGCATTTCCGCAGCCGGCCAGCAACATTATGTTGTGATGACTCCGGGTAGCCATTGCTATCTAGATTATTATCAGGGCAACAAAGAGACCGAGCCACTGGCAATCGGAGGATACACCCCTCTCGAGAAGGTGTACGGCTATGAGCCAGTGCCAGCGGCGCTTAGTGCCGATAATGCTAAATATATCATGGGGGCTCAGGGAAATGTATGGACTGAATACATACTGACACCCGATCATGTTGAATATATGGTCTATCCACGCGCCGCCGCCCTTTCGGAAGTGTTGTGGTCTCCGAAGGAGTCGCGTGGCTACAAGTCTTTCTTGCAGAGAATGAATACAATGATCAAAAGATACAAGAGCGTCGGCCTGAATTATTGCCCGAATGAGTTCGTGAAAAAAACAGAGAAAAATGACTGAAGAGAGAGTTATGAAGGAAAATCCTTTTGACCAGTTCAAACTGTGGTACAACGAGGAGCTGGAGTGCAGCAGCTTTTTGCCTGATGCAATGACACTCTCTACTGTCGGACATGAGATGATGCCGTCATCCAGGATAGTATTCATGAAATATTTTACTGAGGAGGGATTTATTTTCTTCACAAACTACAGGAGTAAAAAAGGAAAGCAGCTGGAGGAGAATCCAAAAGCCTCTCTGCTCTTCTTCTGGCCCAGGCTTGTAAGACAGGTTCGTATAGAAGGTTTGGTGGAGAGGTGCAGCGAACAGCTCTCTGATGAATATTTCAATTCCAGACCTTTGCCAAGCAGGGCATCCTCCCTGCTCTCAAAACAAAGCGAACCCCTGGATAATAAGGATGAATTTGACAATAATGTAAAAAGAGTTGCAGAGAACCCGGAATTGGTCATAAGGCCAAACTACTGGGGCGGGTATATTCTAAGGCCTCAGTTGTTTGAGTTCTGGCAAAACAGAGAACATCGTTCTCATGACCGGTTTGTGTACACCCCTGAAGGGTATGGATGGAGAATCACCAGACTCTATCCCTGATTATCGGTTGTCTTGTACCCCTCCTCTCTCTTCAAACTTTTCACTACACACTTGCATACGACGAGCATTGTGAACATTATCATAAGTGCAAGATAGAGGACGAATTCACCCACAGAGACCACCCAGTCTGTATTGGGACTCAAACCGCCTGAAGCGATGAAGAGCAGAGTGACCAGCAAATGTCCGCCTGCGAGTACAGATATACCCCGCCACGAAACATCCCAGTCCCTCTTCCTTCCCTTGAACTTTCTGATAAATGCGGATGTGTAGAGACCAAAAATTACTAAAAGATAGAGAATAATCCGGATAAGATTTTCCGAGTCCATAAGCCAAATTAACAGCAAGAGCACCAGGACCAGTATTGTCAGATATATATCCAGCTTTTTCATGATTTGGATATAATTAATCCAAATAT
>JAQVBQ010000100.1 GCA_028690215.1 Bacteroidales bacterium
AGCTAAGATCAAGAGGGTTTCTAATACATATGATACAACGATCTGACTGTTCGACATGTGCAAGAAGACCATACTCAATCTCAAGAGCGGTTACACTTCTTTCTGTCTCATCCAGCACAAAACTCTTGCTGTCAGCAATATTCTCAATATATTTTCGTTCTGGAATCCAGCCATATCTGTCTCCAATAAAAATAAGCATGTAAGGCTGGCTCTTGTCAATTTCATCAAGGCAAATGCTTAAAACCTTATTGGCACTCTCATCTGAATTAAGAGAATTGGTATTAACGCCCCACCTTAGATCTATGAAGTGCAGGTAATCCTGATATTTTTCCGCATATGAGTTTAGCGCTGGGATTATGTCAGTGTGTAACAAATCCCTCTCGGACTGCATATCTCGGAAGGTACTCGAGACAAATATTGAACGCATTTTCACCTCCATGATGACACGTCTTATACAACTATATTTGATTGTGACATTTTAATATTAACACTCTCAAGGCAACTGTAAACATCAAGAATAATATTTTTGTGTAAATAAACAATATAGTTTTATCGACATGAGAAGATTATAATCAGATTTGAAGTAGAACCGTTAGCTATACGACGCTGTATTTCGGTTCAAGCAAATATCGGTTTATGCAGACAATATAATGTCATATTTTAAATTAGCAGAAGTTAGCAGAATATGAATGGAGGATTTATGAAAAAAATCAAAGTATTCCTGGCTTCCTCAATCGGAGAAATGAAAATGGATAGACTGGCAATTAGCGAGGCCACGTTAGAGCTAAATGATGAGCTGGTTGATAATGATATACGTCTACAGCTTTTTATGTGTGAACACCATGACACCGCGATAGCAATATCAGGCAAACAAAATGAATACAATGATTTCATTCGCAGTCCTTGTGATCTTTTCATTAATCTGTATTTCAGCAAAATTGGTTCATATACGTTTGAAGAATATCAGACAGCTCTGGAAACCAAGAGAGTAAATGGTTTGCCACTCATCTATGTTTTTACAAAAACCAGCAATAACCAAACATCTGAACAGTTGAAAGATTTCTGTGAACGCTTAGAATTAGACGGTGTCGAAGCACAGTATTATTCAACACTTGACGAGGTCACCGATCTATACAGGCAAGCTGTTTACTCATATATTAAGTTGATCAATTTGTCTTAAACAAGCTCAGGCAAATTAAATTCTTCGTCATAGAAATTCCACCATTCATCAATATCACGATTTGTGAAACAGACGTATGGCAAATGTCGCTCGCAAATCGATGAGATATCTGTCCATTCTGGTGGGACTTCGCCAACTTCATTTTCTATGCCGCAAATATAAGCACGTTGCAGTTTTAAGAACAAAATCGATTTGTGAATAGCTAACAATAGCAGAGAATCTCCACAACTTTTTTCCAGTTTTTCAATAGCCCCAGATATAAAACTAACTGCGTAATCAGGCTTAACTATACCCGATAATTGAGTTACCAATTTCGCGTAATCCCATGCAAGCAAACAGTAAGAATCTTCCCGCATATCAGGTAGGTTATTAAAAAGTAGCTCAACTATAACATTGAACGCAGAATCCAGATGCTCTGCTGCCTCTTCATATTTATCGTTACTAATAGCTAACAGAACATATTCGTGATAACACGACATTAACAAATGAACATCAGGCCAATTCTGCCAGGATGTAGACTCATTGATTGCGGTCAAAGCAGAAACAGCTACGGCATAGCATGAGATTGCTCTTTCTGCGTTATCAAGCATAAACTCAACTTCAGCCAGTTGAATTTGCAGCTTAGCGAAATCATAAATATCTTCACGATCTACATTACCACTTTCTTGATTTTGTACAAGATATAAGCCATCGATCGCAGCAGCTTTTGCCAGAGTCGCGTTATCGGTAAGTCTATGATACATAGATGCAGCTATATGATAAGTCGGTCTATAACGTTTCAACAGTCCGCTGAAATCTCCTCCATCCTGTTCTGGATATTTCAGACACTGGTCGATCGCAGCTTTTGCCTGCGCGATCATCTGCCCAGCAGCTTCAAGATCATTTGAATCTCGCTGGAGCTTCTGTATGTAGAAGTTAAGTATCTGATCGAGAACAAAAAGCATGAACGGCAAATCACCAATAGCATTTTTCTCTATCTCGACGAAAACACGATTCCAATACTCTTCAAGAATTGTTGATTCTTGCTCAAATTGATCTGCATTTTGCGGTGTCAAAATGTAATTCTGCCTATCCAGTAAAATCTGCGATATTGTCAGTGCTGTCTCAATGAAGGCAGTATTATCCGCTTGTTCACTATCTGGCATCAATAAATTATCAAGCATCTTCAATGTCAGCTCGAGCTCTGATAAATCAAGCTGATAACCCAAATTGTGATTAGCCTCAATCAGACAAATTTTTGTTTTTACATAATCGACAAGATAAGTCTCAGGAGATTTTGTATAGAGATATTTTGCGTAATCAATGGCATCATCGAGGTAAAAATCAGCTTCAGAAAAAGCGCGAATTAAGCTGTAATAGCGAGCTCTCAGAACATAAGCTTTCAAACTGCAATCTGCATAACGGTTACTATCCTCAAGAATAAAATCCATCTTATCTTGCCAGCAATCCTCTACAATTTCAGCCGCCTTCGAGATATTGCCAGATTCGAAATGAAGTTCGCTAATCAGCAAGAGCGTTTCTAATATTTTACTGGCATGTTCGGTTTTCAGATATTTTGAAATCTCGCCTTCAATTGATTCAAGAATCTTCAGCTCAAACCTGGCGAAGGTCAATGCTCTCGCAAGTCTGCCGATCTTCTTATAAGCTTTTAAGTGTAGAGAAACGAAATTATGAAAAGTCTCGAAATAGTCTGCCTCAAAATCATCCGCAAAATTATCACTCAAATAGTAAGATTCAATGTCCTCAACAATTGAGTATAGCTGTTCTTCTTGACCCGGAACACGCAAGTAAATTTCACCCATCAGAGTGATAGTAAGAATGTGCAGATTTTTTTCACGAGCATCCGTTATCAATTGATTATCATTTGTGTAGTATATTTCAATCGCCGCCAAATGATCCAAAGCTTCGTCTAATCTATTCATGAGGTAACAAACTTGTGCCAATTTATATCTAAGCATTCTGACCCTGATCATATCAGGATTATCTTCAAGCTGCATATGGAAAAAAAGCCGCTCGCCTATCTTAAATGATTCTTTTACCTCATGATGATCAAGTAGCCATTCGACCAGAATAAGCATCGCACGTTTTGGCAAGTTATGCTTTTCTTCCACTCTAACAGCCTCTCGCAGGCATTGTAACGACGCTTGATAAACATCTGTCCACATGACATTTGTCTTCAGCAAATCAAACTTCTGCAGAAGCTCATTGACATGAAGCTTAAGCTTATCGCTTACGATTTCAGCTGCCAGCTCCGCACTTGCGATGTCTGATTTTATTTCCGTGAAGTCCAATATTGCATTCGCGCCTTCATAATCTCCCTGCTCAAACAAACGATACGCTTCTTTCTGACGCTGGGATAAACAGCCCGCAGCAACATTATCTGCCATTGACATAGCGGCAGACAGGATACTACGTTCAATATTACTGATACTCTCTCTCAATTCATTTCGCTTATCAGCAACTGCCATAAAATCGTCTGCAATAGCCTGATCGCCCTCATTATCTGCATGTAGCTCCCTGAGCTCATAGAAGCGAGCGGTTAACTGCTTGAAATCCTGCTGCATCACTTGCAAACTTTTATTTCCCGCACCGCAAGGAATATCATAGATCGACATAAATTTGTCGCCACCAACCAATATCTGACCATTACAGCACTCGAGAGAGATTTCCTGCTCAAGCACACCGATCTGCATCAGAAGGGAAAATCTCAGCGAATCAATATGAGAATAGATGTTGTAGTAATGGCCAAGTTCCTGATCAAGCCTTCTCATAAAACCGGCAACATCATCTGCAATACTGATAGTAGTCGGATTTGCAGTTTCACTAACCTGTCGGAAATAAGTCACAATCTTCGGTTTACCCTTCGTCTGAAACTGCTTGAGTGCAGCTTCGAAGCTGCCATCCATAATATCATCAGATCGATTAAACCAGATAATAAACACCATCTCACAATCAGCAAAGGTCTCAAGCTGTGGTGCCCCTCTCGGTTTCAACAATTGGAAATATATACCTTTATCTTCGTATTTATCATTAAGTTGATTTATCAGATCAGCTACAGCCATTCGATCTTCAGCCAAAGCATCCTCTGTAGCAGCAAGGAACAATTTAATCTTCTTCATGACTTAGCCTCCGATAATATTTTTCGTAGACTGTATTTCCACAAATAATCGCTACAATTATATTATCAGCGACCATTTTTATATGGAATAATCTCTGACTATTAGTTAGAACCTTCAATTTTTTTCTGAAGAGTCGCACTAAGCGAAACGATATTATCAGGATTCTCGTCGAAGGTAATAATTCTCACTTCTCGATAATAATCCAGAGTGTTTCCGCTTCTATTAAATGTAAAAGTGTACTCATACTCCGGTGTATTACCTCCTGCTTCTTCTCCTTCACCAAACATCATTCCTGTATTTATGTAGAGCCTGCCATTGGCGGAATTTTCACTGAAAACAAACTCATCAACAGCTGTCTTTATCTCTTCTTCAATTTTGACATATGGAACAGCAATCCCGGATTCCTGAATCGTCACGATAATATTTCCATCTGTATATACTCCATACCAATCGCTATACTCATCGTTAGAATTTTGTAAAATCGAAGTAGTGTCAGATTCGTTATTGTGTTCGGCCTCATTCACTGCTACTGATTCTTCACTTGTTTTTTGATCGGTTTTATCAGCTTCACTCTCAGCCTGCATTTTTTCAGAGGCCTGACTTATTTTGCCTTTGTGCTCATCGGTTACATCTTTTCCCTCATTATTGCCACACGCAGCCAGAGCAAAAATCAAAGCAATTGCAACAACTAACACAGTCAAACGCTTCATAATAGTATCCTCTCTTAATGTCATTTATTATTTAAATATGCAATAGAGTCTGTTTAATATAATCCGACACTCTAAATTCGTAACACTAAGTTATTATATAAATATATTTAGACGAAAACAATATTATTATTGTCATGAATTAGTAACTACAGCAACTGTGTGAACACCATGGAAACAGTATAGTGAAAGTCACACAAAAAACTACAATAACAGAAGCAAGGACTGATAATAACATGAAAACTTTTACCGATTTTATAAATACAATAGAAGACACCGGCAAAAGAGCTCGCATGCAGGAGATACTGGATCATATCAAGTCCAAATACCCTCAGCTGCAGGAAGAGATAAAATGGCATCAGCCGATGTTCAGCGATCACGGAACATTTATCATCGGTTTCAGCATCGCCAA
>JAQVBQ010000101.1 GCA_028690215.1 Bacteroidales bacterium
GGGATACGAGGATAAGAAGTAAAATGCCAATGACGATCCAAGGAGCTCTATTTTTTTGATCAGTTTTTTCTTTCATGGTATCACCTGAAGTTGACTGAATGATTCATCTGAGATGTATTAATGATTTGGATTGCCTGACATGGGACGTTTTTTTGCATTTTTCGTAACCTATCTCTCTGAGTGAGAGCGGGGTTTTTCCGTTTTTTGGGGGCATTATCGCACCGCGCGGTCAGGGGTTTATATTACGCTAAATCATAGGTTGATTATGCATTCAGTAGAATACTCCCGGAAGATGGTCAGATATGATATGTCTCGAACACTTCAGAAACAACGAAAACGCAACTTTCTGAAAAAAGAGGTATCTTCTGAGATCTGCCAGTTTGCTGTTCGAGGAGAGAGTGAGGAAGCGAGGAGGAATTCAATGTGTTCCTATACCTATAATCACAACTTATTCAATGTATGCAAAGTAAACATAACACCGATAATCCGTAAGGTCATTCCCAATGAGTAATAAAACAACATTCCGGTTAGGTGAATTATTTTGTGGACCGGGTGGATTAGCCTACGGTGCTATCCATGCATCCATAGAGAATCCGAAATATAAAATCGTTCATCAATGGGCAAATGATTATGATGAGGATACCTGCAAAACGTATCAATACAACATCTGCAGTGATAAACCTGCATCAGTAATATGTCATGATGTAAGAACTCTGGACATCAGCAAACTAGCTCCAATTGATGCTTTTGCGTTTGGTTTTCCGTGCAATGATTTTTCAGTGGTCGGTGAACAAAAGGGATTTGATGGAACATTTGGCCCCCTGTATCAATACGGCGTAAATGTTCTTCATACGTATCAGCCTCAATGGTTCCTTGCTGAGAATGTTGGAGGAATAAGAAGTGCAAATGACGGAGGAGCTCTTACCAAAATCCTCCATGATCTAAAAAATGAAGGGTATAGAGTCTATCCGCACTTATATAAATTTGAGGAATATGGAATCCCGCAAGCACGTCACAGAATTATCATTATCGGGATCCGAAATGATTTGCCCTATGAATTCAGACCCCCAAGTCCTGAATCCTACAAAGAAATCAACACAACAGCGAGAAATGCCCTTGAATGCCCCCCCATTCCAAAAGATGCAGCAAACAACGAATTGACAAAACAGTCTTCAATCGTAGTTGAACGTTTGAAACACATTAAACCGGGAGAGAATGCGTTTACTGCTGACCTTCCAAAAGAATTACAGCTTAATGTGAAAAACGCCAAACTAAGCCATATCTATAAACGTCTTGATCCGGACAAACCAGCATACACGGTTACCGGTTCCGGTGGAGGGGGGACACATATTTATCATTATGCAGAACCTAGAGCATTAACAAACAGAGAACGTGCCAGACTCCAGACATTTCCTGATACATATGTATTTCAGGGATCTAAAGAATCAGTCAGAAAACAGATTGGTATGGCCGTTCCCTGCCGAGGCGCTCAAATCATCTTTGAATCAGTTCTGAGAACATTTGCAGGAATAACCTATGACAGTATTCCGTGTAATATTGTAGTGGAAGAATAAAAGCAAAAAATATCATGACAGAAAAATCTGGAAGCAGAAAGCTATGGTTCATTACAAGACCCCAGAGAGATCCCACATATCACCGTGAAGCATTAATTGCTCTGAATGCAGTTACGGAGAACTTCACTAAAGAGTGGAAAGGCAATAGGTCACTTCAAAAGGATTATGAAGCACAGATAAGTACGGATGGCATCAAACTTCGGCATATCAGTAAAGACGGATCAGGGGGCCGGACATGGGCGGCCATGCTTCGTACCTTTGGATATGTGTATCTTAATGAGAAAGGGTATCTTAAATTAACAAAATCAGGTGTAAAAGTTCTCAAAGGGGAGTCTGTCAAAGAAAATATCACCAAACAGATATTAACACTGCAAATACCCAATGCGTATTTTCTTGATTCTGGGTTCAGACCACAATATGAAGACGGTTTCCGAATCCGTCCGGCGAGATTTTTACTGAGATTATTATGTCTGCCGGAATTAGAACACCATATTACTAAAGAAGAAATCACCTACTTTGGATTATCCGCCAAAACGGATGATGATTTACAATATGTTGCCGGGAAAATACTGAGATTTAGACAATCTGCACCTCCCGAACGAGAAAAGATTAAAGCCGATATTGCAGAGACATATGAACACCGTCAGCGTTCCGATTCACCTGCGAGAGATTTTGAAGAGGCTAACGGAGATGTGGCTCACACATTCATGATGATTTGCCGATACACTGATTTGGCATCCTATACTCCCGGCACGCCGCTAATCATAGATCCTTTAAAATTACCGCTAGTAATAAAAACTTTGGATGAATATGATCAAAAATATCCATTTAAGGATCCAAACAGATATGCCACCCTTGATTTGCTTGCACAGGCAAACGGCTTGGATGTGAACTCATTCAAAGTGAATGATTACAATGGAATAAAGCCTGCTACAAATAATTTGAAAAAAATACATAAAGCTCAGCGTCTTCTGGCTTCTTATCCAAACCCTTCTGAATTATCACAGGAAAAATTAGTGTCAGTCTTATGCGAGGAGTTCCCGGAATATGAGGGGAGAAAACTGGCCGCAGAAATAATGCAGTCCTGCTCCAGTGATTTGGATGATGAGTTTGCCAAAGCATATCTAATGAATCCTAATAATTTAGATTTTGAGGACCAAACCGGCAAGATATTTGAGGCCCTGGGTTTTGAGGTGGTTATGAGACCCAGGCCAAATAATAAGGCTGCAACTGAGATTGAGATTCTTGCAAAGTATGACAAGTCCAAATGCTGCTTAATAGATGCAAAAAATTATCGTGAAAAATTTTCTCTCTCTGCTAGTTTGACATCTCATATGGCATCTGAATATATTCCTAATTATGATGGATATGACGGATGCACGGTGAATCATTTTGGATATGTGGTTGCCAATAAGTTTGGGGGGGTTAGTAATTTGGATAAAATCACTCTGCTTGTGAAACGGCTTTTGCCCGGAAGAGAGATTAAAGGTACAATAGTTAGCGGCAGAGCTCTGCTGGGATTTTTGGATTACTGCCGGCTAAATGATATTAAAATGGAAGATCGATGCCGCATATTCCTGCAATCCATAAATAACAAAGGATGTGAGACCTATCAGGACATACTGGATGCGGCTAACTGCGGATCGTGTTAGGGATCATTCCTAATTTACTCAAGCATATCCTCCATTACAATATCTTTTATTAATTCTTTTAATCTGAATTCTGCGTCTTTTCCAAGCTCACATTCCCATACCACAAATACACGCCAGCCGTTTTCTTTTAACATATGATATGCTGCCTCATCCCTTTCAACATTCTTTTGAAATTTAGCAAGCCAGTATTCAGTATTTGTTTTTGGCACTGCAGCCTTTTTGCATCCCTTATGTCTGTGCCAAAAGCATCCATTTACAAAAATAACTGCATGATATTTAGATAAAACAAAATCCGGTTTGCCGGGAAGATCTTTTGAGTATCTTCGATAGCCAATATGATTTTCTCTAAGGTATGAAGCTACAATCTGCTCAGGTTTTGTCTTTTTCGACCTGATGCGGCTCATATTCCATCTTCTGTGTTCTGGCGAAAGGTGATCCATTGATTATAATTCCATATGACACCGTGAGGAATTGGTATTATCGAAACATTTGCAAAATTTGGTGGATATCAATACTGTATTCAACTTTGTTTCCTTTCTTTTTCCTCTAAATATTCAGTGAGTGAGGCATATTCACGTTTAATCTCATCATTTTCAGGGAACTGCTTTGCAAGACGTTTTAATTTTGTTTTATTCATTCTCTGCATGCTTGCAGGTATCTTACCAGATTCACTGATATCTCTAAGATAACCGCCATAGTCTTCAGCAACGTATTCGTTATTTTTGTGCTTTTTATAGAGATCCAAGATCATTTTCTCTTTTTCCGCGTGGAATGATGAAACATCTAACTCTGGACGGTGAGTATGTATATATAAATCAAACTGAATATTAGAGTAGATACCAACAATATAATCAATATTAGGGTATTTTTTATATAAATTCCCAGTACAATTGTCAATTATCTTCAAACGACCTAGATAATAGATAAAATCCGTATTATCATCATCATCAGAAGACCAGAAGAATTCATCATTTTCATCATGACAATAAGTGTCACATAATGCACCAATTAAATTATTAAACAAATGATTGTAAATATCGACATAGCTAGCGAGAATTTCATTGTATTCTACAGGGTCAATCTTTCTTTTAATTTCTTCCAATTCTCCAAATACATATTCTTCAAGTTCATTACGCAACCGTCCTGCGGGTGATTCACCATCCTCCTCCTCCTCCTCATACCCTTCATCAAACTCAGACTCAAGAATACATATCGACATTCCCGCAAGAAATGATCGAAAAACAGAAAGGTTATCAGGATAAATGGTCGTGAGTAATTTTAAACTGCTGATAATCTCTTTGTATGTTTTAAACATCCAGCCGTAAATACGCGGGTCATCATCTGATTCCCAGTCACATTCCTTCTCTTCCAGGTCAGACCTGCATAAAGCTTCCAATGCTCCCGCATATTTTTCAGCAATTTTTTCATTCAACGGATATTTTCCGGAAAGACGGGCAAGTTTCCGAACATATTTAACAGCATCATCATAGTAGAAGGACCTCGTATAATAATATGAATGCCCGCCGGACAGGATATAAAGGCAATCAGCATAAAGATTCTGTATCTCCTCAAGATCAGGATATTTCTCTGAAAGAGCTTGAAACATATCGAGTCTGATCTCTTCCCATTCGGTATTCTCATTCCCGTACTTATTCAGAGTGTTTGACAGCTCTATTGCATATCTGATGATCGTTTGAGTGTCTTTTTCTGATAATTTGGAAGAGGCCATGATGTAAAATAGGGATTCATAATTAATAAAGAGGTAGTGTAACTATCCGCAGCATGCAGCAGGCAAGCTCTTTTTCCTCATCTCAGAAGAATAGGATATTCCCGCCGATTCAGGCTCCCGCACCCCGAATCAAGAAAAGGGATTGGGAGGTGTGCTTCACTCCTGACGAACTACTTTGAAATGTATAAGACCCTTAGAAAATATGACACTCTGCTGAGTGTGAGGCTGTTCGCAAACCTTCGGTTTGCTCTCCGAATCGGGTCTACGACCCTCGCTTGACGGCTCACGCCGCAGGTAAAAAAAATGAGATAGGAAAACCTCAGCCGGGGCCCTCACTTCGCCGAAGTTACTCCTCCTTGCTCCCCTCAGCCGCCAGAGCCGACTCCGCAGCATTATAGTAATAATACTCCCCTGCCGCCTTCTGCTCCCGGTCCAGATACGACC
>JAQVBQ010000102.1 GCA_028690215.1 Bacteroidales bacterium
TTGATGTCAAGGGTTGAGAAGTAGCTCTACTAAAAATACTGATAAATAAAGGGTTTCCAGACATTAGGTTTTTCTCACGGTTACTTTGCCGGAAGAAATAATGTCAGAAAACCCTTATTTTTATTGTTTGCGGTAACATATCAACTGCCTTGAAAGTGATAGGGTTGAGTTGATAGGTTAGATATATTAACAGGGTTGAGGAGACAGGATGGATGTAAATTTCCGCTTAATTTTCTTCACTGTTTTCTATTTCTTTCAATGATACCCCGTCTTTCGTTTTCCATTCTACCAGTCCATTTACGTGCCCGCCAATGACAAAGGCAGCAGCATATGATGGGCTACGAAATAAGATGTTTTCTTGAAGTATTCCATTTTCATCTATTTTGGCTTTTTGTCTGCGTTCTTTAATTCCAGGTGGAATGCTATCAGAATCTATAGTTTCTATACGACTGCCTTGTAAGACGACAAAGCCCTCGTTTGTTTGCTTACAGCTTGCCTCAATTACTTGTCCACTCTTACGACTTTTTCGCTTCATAAAGAGAAGCAATTCTTCTTCGGGAGATTCTACAGTGATAGCTGCTTTTGGTTTATCTGTTAGTGGTTCGAATAATTTGTGTCCAAGAGCGCCCATTATAATCTTAGCGTAATCAATGAACTCTTCAAGCTCACTTTCTTTTTCCCCGGTTATATTTCCTGGAGTAGGGTCGTTTCCATTCTTAACCACATACCGGTTTGCCTCTACTGCAAGCCCACAAAAACGATTCTCAAGATAACTTAACTCTGTGGGACCAAAGGAGTTATTGGACGTAGTAAATACAACAGCTTCTGTCCAATAATCCTTATCTGGATTTCGCTTGTGTTCTATTAACCGACAAAGAAGACCCTCTCCGTTTTTCCGAACACCGGCTTGCCCAATATATACCATATTGTCATCTGTTTGATCTGAAGTGCCAAATAAAAAGTAAACGCCGCTCTGGGATAAATCTTCGCGTCCTTTGCATTTATCTAGTTCAGTGCGAGGTATCTTGTAAGCCACGCCTGTCCAATTAGCAAGAGTACACTTTATTCTCCCATTTGGTGTGCCATCCATTAAAAACAAATTTATACTTTTTCCTCGTTTAGCCATAATCCTTTACCTCTCTCGTAACAGCTTATTTGTTATTTGAATCATTGGAAGGAGTTTCAAATGGCTTTCCTTCAGGGTTATACGTTAAATTGAAAACAAGATCCGACAGCCATTTCTTAAACGAAGGATTATCATTAAACTGCTTAAATAACTCCATATTATCCGCCATTATACTAAATATAACCGACTGAAGGGCACGTTCACTTTCCATACGCGCATTTTGCTTGTCTGAATTTTTCATTGCGTTAATATAGCGCTCGTCTTTTGTAACCATTCCTGGTATTTCTAGAATTTGGCGGCGAACATTATCAGCATCGTTCCAGTCTATATTGCCGAACAAGTCATTAAATGATGAAAGAATGCTAGAAAGCAAATCCATTTCTGGCTCCACTATGCCACCTACACGACCAGCAGGTACAGGGCCAATCTCAGCGTCAGCATCATCTAATACAAGAGACATAGAATCACGAGCTTCCACTCGGTAACTATCTAAATCAATTGAATCTAGTATCCCTTGAGATAAATCATCTTCTTTGGGAGAAGGAAGTTTAGGTATTAATAAATTTAAAAATATTGATAGCTTTTCCCATTCAGCATTACCGTAAGGAAGAATAGCTCCAAGAAAGCCGTATGTTCGAATAAATGCTTTTGCTGCACTTTTGAATTCAATTTTCCCTTCGTCATCCAGCTCTTTGTAAATAGCAGTACATGCATCGAGGATAGGATCTAGCCTATCGCGATCTGCACCATTTAAGTAAAGTTCAACAAGCGAATCAACATGCCCATTTTCGTATACTTGATGGGCTTCCATAATTGCTATGAGATCATAAAGCTTGTTCGGATCAGTTTCATTAGACAGAATAGTTGTCCGATAATATTTTGAGAATGCTGCTTCAATGGTCTCTGTTTTATTTGCAAAATCAAGTACAAAAGTATCATGTTTCTGTGGATGAGAGCGGTTCAGTCGAGATAGAGTCTGAACAGCCTTTATATCAGATAGCATTTTGTCAACGTACATTGTATGGAGTAGTGGTTCATCATAACCCGTTTGGAACATATCAGCCACTATAAGAAATCGATATGGATCCTTACGGAACACCTTCTCAATTGTATTATCTGGGAAGCCATTAATTGCTGCAGAGGTTAAAGTTTTACCACCATATTCTTTTTCCCCAGAAAAAGCAATAATAGCTTTATAAGGACTACGCCTGTCAGCAAGGCATTTATTAATTGCGTAATAGTATTCTATACAGCGCTCTATACTACTCGTAACCACCATAGCTCGCGCTTTTCCTCCGATTTTCCCTTTTGAAATAACCTGATCATGAAAGTGGTTCACCATGATTTCTGCTTTTTGTGATATGGCAAATTTATTGCTTTCTACAAATTGACGGAGTTTCTTTTGTGCTTTTTTCTTGTCAAATAAAGGATCATCTTCAATGGTTTTAGCAAGTCTGTAATAACTGTCAACAGGGGTATAGTATTTAAGTACATCTAAAATAAAACCTTCTTGAATTGCTTGCTTCATTGTATATACATGGAACGGACGATGTTTAATTTCATCTCCGTCTTGGTATGGGATACCAAACATTTCAAGGGTTTTGTTTTTCGGAGTAGCGGTAAATGCAAAATAGCTAGCGTTCTTCAGCATTTTGCGCCCTTCCATAAGACGGTTGATTTTATCTTCAAAATCTTCCTCTTCTCCAGTAACTTCACCTGATAATACAATATTCATCTTAGCCGACATGTTACCGCTCTGTGATGAATGGGCCTCGTCAATAATTATGGCAAAAGAACGCCCTTTGTGTTCTGAACCTATACTATCAAGAATAATAGGGAACTTATGTACAGTAGTTATTATAATCTTCTTACCGCCATTGATTGCTTTCCTTAAATCATCAGAGTGTTCTGCCCATGCTACAGTGCTAGAAACCTGCATAAATTGTTTTATCGTATCTCGAATTTGTTTATCAAGTATTACACGGTCTGTAACAACTACCACAGAGTCAATGATGGCTTTTCCATTCTTTTCGAGCCCTACGAGTTGATGAGCCAGCCATGCAATAGAATTTGATTTTCCACTACCAGCACTATGTTGAATTAAGTATCTTTGGCCAACACCATTATGTCGTACATCTGCGAGGAGACTTTCAACAGCAGACAGTTGATGGTAACGTGGGAAAATTTGTGTATATGTTTTCTTTTTTGTTTCCTGGTCTACTTTTTCAACAACTTGAGCGTAATTTTCGATTATATGTGCAAGCATATACTTTTCAAGGATGTCCTTCCATAAATAATCTGTCATTATACCAGAAGGATTTGGAGGGTTGCCGGCCCCATCATTGTACCCTTTGTCAAATGGCAAGAACCAGGAAGCTTTACCATCAAGCTTAGTACAGAACTTGACCCTTGCATCATCTACTGCAAAATGAACCATACAGCGTTTAAATTGGAAAAGCAGTTCCTTTGGATCACGATCGGTTTTATATTGATATACTGCATCATCAACATTCTGCTTTGTAAGTTGATTTTTAAGCTCGCATGTTATAACCGGCAAGCCATTGATAAAAATGCACAGATCAAGGGCAAGACGAGTCGCATCCTTTGAATATTGGAGTTGTCGTGTAACGCTGAAAATATTTTGCTCAAATAGCGCTTTTGCTTTTATGTTCTTCTCACTTGGTGTTAGATAAAACATAACCAGGTCGGCAGGATAAACCTTAATTCCATTACGAAGTACATCAATAATTCCGCGTTTTGCTATTTCACCACGCAGTCGGTTTAGAAACTGAGCCTTTTTTAAGTCGCTTTTAAATACACCGAGCTTTTCCATTTCATCCGGCTGCGTCGCTGAAAGAAAACGGAATAGACGTGTTTCATCAATAGCATAGTCTCGGTTATAGTCAGCATTGCTTCCTTGCTCATAACCGTTTTGATTTACAAGCCAATCTACAATCAAAGATTCCAGACCACTTTCTCGTGTATTAGTAGCAGTCATTTATTCCACCTCCGTTCTTGTTATAACAATGGATTAATAAATTGAATTAGCGCCGTAATTGCCGCAGCAAACTCAGCGGTTCCTTTTAGCATTTTCAATCCGGAAACTGCAGTTTTTATAAAACCTTTTCTAGGGTTTTCAGATTTTACTTCTTCTTCTATAACTTCTAAATTGCTATTCAAAATTTCAGCATCTTCGTTTGATAAACCATCAGCAGTTTTTCTCACTGCTTGTATCAACTTTTCAAGTTGGGTAGTATCAATGCCCACTGTATTGGTTGCTGAAATGGAAGCATTGTCGTTGGCAATATTGACTTGTCCATTTTGTACTGTAATTGAATAAATAATTTTTTCATCAACTCCCATATCAATTCCTATCTTGGTTAAGTATCTTTCTATATGGTGAATTAATACCATAACAACTCGGTCGTTGAATCCTTTGATTTTGTCTTGATATTTTTTTGAAGACGAATATCCAAAGGCAACGCCTAGATGTATTTCGATGTTATTTTCAGCAATATAGTTTAAGATTGCAAAGACATTTCGAATCTCTTCTTCATCTGTATCTCCAAGAGAAAAAATACATCTTCCGTAAGAACGACTAACTTCGTCAAACTCTTGTTTCAAGTCTTGATCACAAACTCCACAAGCTATAATGTAATCAATAATAATAGGTGTATTTTTAATAAATGCAATAAATTTTGATAGCACATTTGTATAGTCGTTGAAATCAGCTTGTAGAAGACGACTAGAAATACTGTTGAAATCATACATGATTTTTCTTAAGTCTGCTCTATTCAACTTCATAATTTTTCACCCCACAAAACGGGCAGTAGCACCCGGTCATACTTAGAATAGGCTTTACTTTGGCAGTGCGCTTGCAACACGGAAATGATACGATTTCTAGAGCTTCAATGCCAGAACGAATTGGATTTTCAGGCTCATGCTTGGGACGTTTTCCAGCCTTAAAAGTAACAGGTCCTTTCCTAAATTGACGCTCCATTTTTTTAAATTCTTCGTGGATCATGTCCATCGCCTTGTTTTGCGCCATTGCCATAGCCAACTCTAATACATCCTCTGTAATATAGTCTTCTCCTACAAGGCCACAACTTGGACAAAAAAGTTCAAATACGCCATCGTCCTCAATATCAGAAGGAGTAGCTTTGAAGAAAGTACCACAGTTGGGGCATTGCAAAAGTATATATCCATCGTTATCTGCTGGTATAGATATTTCCATATGAAAATCGTCGCTCATGTTATTCCACCTCC
>JAQVBQ010000103.1 GCA_028690215.1 Bacteroidales bacterium
TTCAGCACATCGGCTCAGTCGGCCATGACGTTCAAGATAGATGGTGCTGTTAGAGAAACCAGAACAATTCCGGCTCTTGCAGCAAGTGGTTCCTGGGGAGCGCAGACTTTCAGTTTTTCAGCACCGGAGACCTATACGATTAATGTCAGCATACCTTCCGGGCAGTCACCGACAGGTACAACTTCAAGGACGATTAGTGTAACCGTACTTGGACTGCCAGATTTGGCAGTTGTTGAGAGTACAGCACAAAATTACTTCACCGACAAAGACGTTGTCATCTCAGCGCTTGTCAGAAACTATAATCCAATCGCCGTGCCGGAAGCTGAAGTCAGACTGACTTTTGCTGGCAAGAACCTAATTGAGAAAATACCAATCCCGGCCGGCGGCAGAAATCGAGCAGTTTTCAGAATCAGAACGCCGGTTAATCCAGGACAATACGCGATAACCATCGCAGCTGATCCGGATAATAGAATCAATGAGACGAATAATAACAATAACGTCTTAACTCAAACTGTCACAATAGCAAATGAAAACAGGGTTCCAATGCCCGATCCGGACAAATCTTCACTTGAGCAGTATTATCTGACTCATGGGAAAACATTGCCCGCTCTTTCATTACCAACCTCTCAACGCAGGCACAGCTGGCAGGAGATCAGACTGGAAAATGGCAGCTATGTCACCAGAACCTACTGGATGCAGCTGGACACCGTCTTCGGCATCAATCCAGATCCTCGTGTTGCAATCCCTGGTAAGCCTGACCTGATAGAATCCGGGTTTGGCATTGAGAACGAAGCTAAAATGGTGATCACAACTAACTATGACAGACCGGATAAACTGGTCGGCCCTCAGATGGTCTACCTATTCTATCCGGAAACAGCATACGGCAAATCGCCTTTTACCAATTATGCTGACAGTCTGGAGATCCTAAACGGAACGAAAGGCGCACATAACAGTCTTTGGCACTACCCCATAAGCCCATTTTCACTTACTGGCTCGAGGCTGCATTACACGCCGCTCTGGACACCGGATGGATCATACGATGTTATGGCTCAGAGCTTCTATGCCTGGTCGCCGGTCGGTCAGATATATGACTTCAAATCTAAATCGGTAACCATCGAAGGCGATATGTACGATCGAGTGACGGTTGTCAGGAGATAAACAAATGAATCAGGAAACCTTATTATTGCTTGGGGGCGTCCTTCTGGACGCTCTCTTTTTATGCCTGCTGGCGTGGGCAAGTATTTCAGATATCTGGAAGCGTATCATTCCAAATATCGTTGTCATTTTGATCTTTCTGGCTGCAATCTGCAAAACAGTGTTGCTGGCGACATCGGGTTCTGTTTGGTGGATCTATCCCGCTGGACTTCTCCTAATCATTCCCTTCATCGCTTTCTGGAACAGAGACTGGATGGGGGCAGGCGACTCAAAACTAATCGGAGTCTGTGGCTTTTACCTGAATATCTATGGCGGTCTGATCATGCTGGCTATATTCGCAGGTTGGCTTCTCATATCGATGGCCTTTATGTACTTCCGTCAGATTGATCACAGGCCAAGAGTACCGCTTGCTCCGTTCATCAGCCTATCCGCAGCACTCACGATGCTGATCGGCTACACACCGCTTGCCTAACAGAAAGGACTACACATGATCCCAGAACTAATCACATTAGCGCTTTGTCTGCTGATTGCAGGTGGGGCGCTTTATCTTATGAAGAAAAGGAAGAGTAAATGAAACAGATTGAATACGAAAAATACATGAAAGATATCTCGACGGGTCTCTTCGATCTTGAGCATGCAAAACGTACAGCTCAGTTAACATACCAGATTGCGATCCATGCCGATTGCTCAAATAGGGCAGCGCAAAACTACATGGATGCAGCCTTCTGGCATGACTGCGGCAAGATGTTTTTGCCACCTGAACTGCTTAACAAGACAGAACCATTAACTGATGAAGAGTTTGATCAGATCCAGTCGCACACGGGACTGGGCTTCGACTACATCGAGCATTCAAATATGCCCAATCGCAAATTACGCTCAGATGTCGCACTCTTTCATCATGAGAGACTGAACGGTAGCGGCTATCTTGGCATGAGTGGGAAAGCGATCTGCCGTGCCGCCAGATTAGTTGCAGTTGCTGATACATTCGACGCGATGACTCATGATCGGTCCTATCGCAAGGCAGTCTGCGTCGAGCAGGCTTTTGCCGAGATCAAAAAAAACAGCGGCAGACTCTACGATGAGAAATATGTAAGCGCACTTGAGAAGTATTTATCAAACACGGTAAAAGGAGGGCTCAGAATAAATGGATAAGCCTGAACAAGGTTATATACGAGTTTTGCTGGTGGAGCCATTGATGCCGCCTGTTGAGATGATCATGCCGGCTAAGCTGGAAGCGTATCAAAAGGTCGTCGGCGGCCTCATAGAAGTCGCGTATCCCTTTGATCGAGACGCCAAGATGGTAGCAATTTGCAATGAAGAGGGTAAGCTTCTTGATCTGCCGCTTAACCGCAGTATCGAGTATGACATCATCGCCGGAACCTTCATCGTTTGCGGCACAGATCCCGAAACAGGCGATTTCGCAAGTCTCACTGATGAACAAATGAAGCAAGCCAAGGAACGATTCGGACCGATTGAGATATTCTCAGTCGAACTGGTTTATGAAGTCGATCGGAAAACAGGTGATATCAAATTCCATCGGCCAGAAGACCGTGGGCGCTAAGATTTTGGTAAACGACTATTAAGGGGGTGATGACTTCTTTTCAAAAAATCAGATTAATCAGGCAAAAGACTTGGACCTGCTGTCTTTTCTCAGAAGGTATAAGCCGGATGAGCTTAAATACCTTGGCGGCGGTGAATTTTCCACAGCAACACATGACAGTCTAAAAATCTCTAATGGTAAATGGCACTGGTTCTCCAGAGGCATCGGCGGCAGAACTGCACTCGACTACCTGATAAATGTTGAAGGCAAGACTTTCACAGAGGCCATGCATCTGGTGTTGTCAGTGAAAAACCAGCTCTATCTGAATCCTGAATTTACCAAAACCAGCCGTGTTAAAAGAAGCCATAACAAACCAGATAAGCCATTTGATCTTCCAGCGAAGGCAGATGATAACAATCGCGCGATTGCTTACCTTAGAAGTCGCGGAATCAGTATAGACATTATCAAACAATGCATTCGGCAAGGCCTGATCTATCAGGATAAGCTTCACGGCAATGTTGTTTTTATCGGCAAAGACATTAGCGGCAAGCCAAGAAATGCCATGTTGCGCGGCACTGGCCATGGCAGCAATTTCAAGAAGGACGCACCGGGCAGTAACAAGAATTATTCATTCTCGTATCCCGCAGCAAACCACTCGGACTGTTTGAGAGTATTCGAATCAGCTATTGATCTTCTATCTGATATGACAATCCAGAAACATGAGGCAAATATATGGAGTGATGTTCACCGGCTTAGTCTTGGCGGTCTGGCGGCAAACGCATTACATCAATATCTGCAAGATCATTCAGGGATCCGGCAGATTACCTTCTGTCTTGATAATGATGAGCCTGGGCTCACAGCAGCTCGAGAGCTATCGGCAGAGCTGATCGCAAGAGGCTTCACAGCCGAGAGTGAACTGCCGCCGCAGGGCAAGGACTATAACGAATTTTTATGTAAATACTATGAACCCGAAAGAATAAGAAATTCTTCAATCAAACACAAATCCCAGAAAGAGGAAAGATAAAAACACGGAGGAAATAAACATGTATGAACGACCACTGGCCTATGTCTGCTCACCACTAAAAGGCGAGATCGAGGCTAATTTGTCCAAAGCAAAACAGTACGCTAGAAGGGTATTCGAGGCTGGCTATGAGCCTTTTGTCCCGCATTTATATTACACAGGGTTTCTCAACGATCGAAAGGCCGAGGAACGCCAGGCAGGCATCGCCATGGGCCTGAATCATCTCAAGAAGTGCCGCATTCTTGTCGTCTGCACTGATAAAATCAGTGACGGCATGCTGACAGAAATTAACGAAGCATACCGCCTATCCATTCCAATTGTTAATCTCAGCGGGCTACAGCTATACGCCAGCATCATGACCCAGACCAAGAAGAAGTAATTGGATTGCTTACATACATCCAAAGTAATCGAAGGAGGACAACTAAATGACTAAACATACCGGCAAAAGACTTGCCGATGCGAGTGACCATAATGGCAAAATTGTACTGATGGCAGAGATGACACATAAACTGACCGGCGAGGAAGAATCAGATATCCGCGGCTATCTTGAGAAATTCGGCGTAACCGGCTTCTTCGCTAGAATCGATTCGCTCGATCTTAATCCAAATCTAAAAGAAAAGCTGAATGAGATCTATGAACTCATTTTCCTGGCTGGGGGTGATAACAATAGCCTCAATTGATAAAGATAAACAAAGACTTACTGAGCTATTTGCGTCAGTTGCGAGAATACCAAAACCCAAAATGGAGAAAGCTCTGAAAGATAATGACATCCGTGATCTTATCAAGAACCCTGGTCTGTTATCCCCGACTATCGCTGAACTTGAACGGATAGAGCTGCTGCAGGAATACCGGCAGCTCTATACCACGCTCAGTCACTTCGAAAAGAAATACAAGATTACGACGCCGGAAGACGCGGCAATCTATCTGGAACCGACCCTCGGTGAACGCGATCATGAAGTTGTTGTCAGCCTTCTGCTGGATACTAGAAATAACGTCATCAAACAGCTTGTTGTAGCGGACGGGCAGCTCGACTCAGCATTTATTAATCCAAGAAAAATCGTCAGAGATGCCCTGCTATATAACGCCAAATCTCTGATTTTAGGGCATAACCATCCGTCAGGAGATCCGAAGCCCAGCCAGGATGACATCAATGCGACAACCAATTTAACTGGTATTCTTTCAACAATGGGTATAACAGTTCTTGATCATATCGTAATAGGCAGGAATGATTTTTCGTCATTGAAACAACTCGGCATGTTTCCTGGAATGCAGCAGAGTATCCGGGAGCAAGATGTTAAGTATGGTTCGAGGAGTTCGAAAGGTAAGGATAGCTGTAGGTAAATGGGATATACAGAGAATAGAGAGTTTTCATGATAAAATTGTCAGAAAATTGCATTGGTACTAGTGAGTGCTCGCCTTAATCAAAAATGTCATAATCATCATAGTGAAAAGGTTGATATTCAACACCTGAGTTTTCTAGTAATTCAACAAAATCGAGCTCGCTATATTTTGAAAAGTAATCAGCTAGAGCATTCGCCAAACTTTCAGTTGTACAATCACAAAGCAGTTGAGATGATAACTTTTTTGCATTGTCTGAATTGATTTTATAATGACTATCACAAGCTTTTTCAACATCGATTGAATACTTAAC
>JAQVBQ010000028.1 GCA_028690215.1 Bacteroidales bacterium
TCAATTAAACAGACCCAATCTTATTTTTTTCGCTCGAGATGAACCTTAAGTCTATGTCTCCATATCCTTAATTAATTCTATCTCTTCTTTTCTTTACCTCTTTATCTCTCTCAAAACTTCAAAGAACTGTCCGTTTTTTCTCAAACGGGCTGCAAAGGTATGCACTTTTTTTGATTCTCCAAATATTTTTTGGCCTATTTTTTCCTATCTTGGCCCAAAATTGAAAACAATGACAAAACGGACATTATTACTAAGTTTTATTCTCATTTTTCTCCCCTTTATAAAAGGTGAAGCTTGCACAAATCTAATCGTTACCAAAGGTGCCTCGGCTGACGGCTCTGTCATGGTAAGCTACTCTGCTGACTCACATACAAGATACGGAGTGCTGGTACACTATCCTGCCAAAAAGTATCCGGCAGGAAGTATGCTTAAGGTTTATGAATGGGGTAAGGAGAGATATCTGGGAGAGATCCCGCAAGTGAGAGAGACATACGAGGTGATAGGAAATATGAATGAACACCAGGTAGTTATAGGTGAGACAACCTGGGGAGGACTTGAGAGTCAATATGACCCTGAAGGGATCGTAGATTATGGATCTCTAATTTATATTGCGCTACAAAGAGCCAAAACAGCCCGGGAGGCAATAGCGGTTTTCGCCGATTTAAGTCAAAAATATGGCTACGCATCCAGCGGAGAGTCCATTTCAATAGCAGATCCTAATGAAGCCTGGATTCTGGAAATCATAGGCAAGGCTCCAAAAAAGGTCAATGGTGTTAACGTAAACAAAGGTGCGGTGTGGGTTGCCGTGCGAATACCTGACGGATATATATCAGGACATGCAAATCAGGCCAGGATAACAACTTTTCCACTGAATGACCCGCAAAACTGTCTCTACTCACCCGATGTTATAACACATGCCCGCGAACAGGGTTTATATAGTGGACCTGATGATCAATTCAGCTTTGCCGACACATACGGCCCGGCCGACCCAGGCACCATAAGAGGCTGCGATGCCCGTGTATGGAGCTTTTTCAACAGATTCGGTGCTGATAACATGAATAAGTATCTCGATTACGCTCTCGGCAAGAATCCTGGCAACAGAATGCCCCTTTATGTGAAAGCAAAGGGGAAGCTTAGTGTCAGCGATGTTGCGGCAATGATGCGTGACCACTACGAAGGGACACCGATGGACATGACTCAGGATATAGGTGCAGGAGGAAATACTCTTCCATACAGATGGAGGCCTATGGATTGGGAGGCGGATGGCAAGAGTTATTTCAATGAGAGAGCAATTGCCACACAGCAGACAGGTTTCTGGTTCATTGGACAATGCAGGTCTTATATACCTAATGAGATAGGAGGAATATTCTGGTTTGCGGTCGATGATGCAGCCACATCCCCACTCACTCCCGTCTATACATCTTCAAAGGCAATCTCCACACATTACGCATTAGGCAACGGCTCAATGATAGAGTACTCCGACGAATCGATGTTCTGGATTGTGAACCGCATAGCCCAGTTTGCATACCTCCGCTACAATCATATAGGAAAAGAGGTGCAACAGGTAATTGCACAACATGAGGAGAACTGCATTAAAGATGTCACAGCGCTTGACAAGAAGCTTCTTGCCATGCTTTCTGAAGGCAGCTTAAAATCAGGATCAAAGAGTGCCAAGAAGATATCCGGAATCACAACAGCGTTTTCGGTATCGAAGGCCGACTCACTGTTTTATCAGTGGAAAAGTCTCGATAAATATCTAATGGTGAAGTATATCGATGGAAATACCAAAAAGCAGAATCCTGATGGTTCATTCATGAACAACGGCCACTCCAAGACAATTCCTCCTCAGCCCGAATTCCCGGGATATACAGAAACATGGAAGAAAGCTGTCAAGGAGAGTGCCGGAGAGAGACTAACACTATAGAATCAAGAAAAAGCTAAGCAGTCAGAGTGTTCCAGCTACCACCGTTGTATACTGTAAAACCAAGTTTGTTCAGATAAGCTGAAGCACTTTTACTTCTTGCGCCACTCTGGCAAACAGTTATTACAGGCTTACTTTTGTCAATCTGGGAAATTCTACCTGAAAGCTCATCAAGAGGAATATTGACAGATCCTTTGATATGTCCGTATAGGTTGTATTCTGTTGTAGTCCTTACATCGACTATGACTGCACCGTTTTTGATAAGAGCTGCATAGTCCGCATCATCTCTCATTTTAAAGAAATTACTGAAGAATCCTGGCATAATAATTTTGTTTTTTATTTTGTTGATTTTGATTTTTCGCTTTTAAACAGACCTCCGGCAAGCGCCCCCATAAGGGCACCGTACAGAGTGCTATTCAATGGTGAAGAGGTTATGGGACAAGTCCCGGAATTGCATCCTATAAATCTCCAGTAGAGATATCCGGCAAGAGCTCCGACAAACGTCCCGATTATGTATGAGATATATTTTTTAATGAAACTTTTCATCTTTGCAACATTTGAGAGTGCAAAGATAGTAATTATTTTCCTTTGGAATATATTTCTTTTAGAAATTTACTTTAAATTTTGCTATTTCCTTTTTATTCTGGATTTTACATTTTCCCAGGCATGAGATTCCGTCAGGCAAGATCTTTCAAAAGTATAATACATTACCCGAAATCTGGACATAGGGATAGCCAGGCTTAGAATATCCGGCTCGACATGTGGTCTGACAGACGGATCAAAAAGCCCTAGAAACACTCGGTCCCCCGCCCTTCTGTTCTCCACAACTACCTGAGCAACCATCGATGAGCAACCTGAACCGAAAGGGACAGATACTGCATCTGGTGCATTTGTGTCATAAAGGGCCCATGAGACCAATCCGCTCAAGACATCCGGAGTTGCAAAGAACAACAACCCCTCAGCATTATCGAAGTTTTCTATATTGCTTATTGAGGTAAAATTTATATAAAGACCGGACTTATCCGGCATATCCAGATTCAGGATAAAATCCGAGACCAACTCCGGAGATTCCTTATATCGCTCTTTATTGGATACAAATGCAGGTATGTGAGTTGGCGGTGTTATAAACCCTGTATATGTTTTCCCTCCTCCGCAGGAGATCAGGTCGGCATTCAGGCTCACACTCCCACCCAATCTTGCCGGCTTAAGATCCTTTATGAAACAGCCTCTGGTCTTTTCCGAATCAACCAGCGGTTTCTCTGAATACCAGAACACGATTGGCAATTCGTAATCACCGAAAGCCCTCCTGAAATTTGAAATGAAAATACTCTTGTCCATAATGGAATAGATATTTAGGGTACAACACCCATATATAAAGTAAAGTTAAGGAAATAATAATTCAATAATTGGGTCTTCTAGCCTGAATAATATATATATTTGTCAAAGAGACCCTTACAAAGGTGACGAAAATATAAATTATTAAACATTGTCAATATGAAAAGATGTACAGAACCGGGACTAAATAACGTTTTACTGCTCTTTGCCATATTATTTTTAATAATATCTTGTCAGTCAAATAGAGATCCTCTAGCATTCTCTCCTCCTGTTTTCAAGGAAGAGAAGTCGGTAAATATTACTGAAATAGAAATCGATAAAATGACACATTATATTTTTAACATTGATATTATAGAAGATAAAATAGTTGCCACTGCATTTGATGGAACCAATGCTGTAAGTATTTTCGATAAAAACAATGGCAAATTAATCAATAGTGTCTTAACTATTGGCAGAGGTCCCGGAGAGTATACATCTGGCCATCTCTTTTTGAATACATCAGGTGACAGTGTATACATTTTTGATATGCAAAATAGGTCTGTCTCCACTTATACTTCCGGGGAATTTATTAAAGGGAGTATACCAAACAGAGTGGTGAAACTGGATGAATTAAACATGTATTTAAACGCTAAGCCTTTAACGGGCGGAAAGTATCTCTCATTCCCAACAAAAGACGCCCGTTTTGCCATTCATCAAGCAGACGGAAAACTTATCAGCTCGTACAATAAATATCCTTCATTCAAAGAGATAACTGACACTGTTTCTATCCATTATATGTATCGTGGCATGGAGAGGGTTGATGTCAAACCGGATGGTTCTAAATTCGTATCTACAAATTCGTTAGGTTCAATATTAGATATTTTTTCTATAAAAGATGGCATAATCACTCTTGAAAAAGAAGAGAGGTTTTATTCTCCAAAATTCATAATTGACGATACTAAACGAATTGTTGTTCAACCTGATTGTCTTATAGGTTTGCAGGAATTAAAAACAACGGATCAATACATATATGCAATATTCTCCGGGAAACAGAAGAAAGAGATAGGCGGTAGTAACTCCTTCGGCAAATATGTTTACGTATTCGACTGGAAAGGAAAACCAGTAAAATCCTACAATCTAAATAAAGAGATATCCAAATTGGCTATAGATGAAATCTCCCAACGAGCCTACGTAGTCACCAAAGATCAGGACAGCTCAGAAGTGTTCGGGTATTTTGAATTGTAGTCACTCAATTATTAGTTAAACAGGGGACCATCTCTGACCCCCTGTTTTTTGCATTAGATATTATTTTACTTACCGCTGAAAATCTCTTCCAATTTCTTTGTTAATTCTTCTCCCCTAAGATATTTTGCAATTATTATCCCATTCGGATCTATTAGAAAGTTCATCGGGATTGCTTTCACACTATACATTGCGGCCGCTTCACACTCCCACTCTTTAAGATCTGACACCTGTGGCCAGGTAAGTCCATCTTTCTCGATGGCACCTATCCATTTTTCACGATCTTCGGGTTTATCAAGTGAGACTCCTAAAATCTCAAAACCCTTATCTTTAAACCTTTTGTAATTCTCTACCAAGTTTGGATTTTCTCTTCTACAAGGAGAACACCATGAAGCCCAGAAATCCAGGAAAAGATATTTGCCGCGGAAGTCCGACAGCTTGACAGCCTTGCCATTTATATCATTCATAGTAAAGTCCTGTGCCTCTACTCCAATTTGAGTTTTTTTGATTTCAGTAATCATTGCCTTGACTTGATTGCCGAGTTCTGTCTTTCTGATGCTCTCATTCAAACCATTAAATATCTTTTCAGCTGCAATTGCATCAAATTCCTCTCCCATTGTTGACCTTAGTAATACAATTGACAAATATGTATCCGGGTGTGTCCTGGCGTACTCTCTTTTAGCCGTTACTATCTCTTCAGTTATTTTCTGAGCCCTTTCATCCAGAGTCTTTATATAAGCGGGATCATTTTTCTTCTCATTTGGCTGGTTTTCGTATTCATCATTCAGGACAGAATATTTATCATATAATGTTTTTAGATAACTATCCATCCTATCTTTCTCTTCATTTAAAGCAGAGCCGACAAGTTTGCCGTTTTTAATCGAATCTTTTGCTGTTATGGAGATTTCTTTGTTTTCAATATAGAACGCAAAGACATCCCTTACCGGTTTCATTATCGGATTGTCAGGAATATCGTTGTGTTTTACTATTATATTGGCATCTCTGGGAGAAGAGACCTCTCCTTCAAAAACAAATTGTCCATTAATGATAGTAGTAGAATCTACATACTTGTTATCACCTATAGGATATACCAGGTATGCTTTTGCAGGTGTATTCAAGGTGCCAACGGTACATTTGATTTTATATCCTTGCTGTGCGAATGAAACCATAGGTAGAAGGATAAGGGCTGTTGTTATTGATTTAAAAGGGTTCATTTTTTATTTGTTGTTTTCGTTTAATAATTTAGTATACTCAGATGATTCTATGATTTCCAGTGCTTTGATAAATACATGGTCATTCAAGTTCCTCACTTTTATTTCATCACTCACTCCTGAGTATAAGAAACCTGCAATCTGCGCTTTGACGTTTATCGATAACAAATCTGAAATCTCTTTTCTGTACTTCTGATCAGATTGGATGCCAGCCTTTTCAGTTAACGCAAATATATTATTCACAAGATTTTCCGGCAATGTAAAACCTTTTATATAGCTTTCAATCTCAGGATATGCTTTCCCGAGTGATGTTCTGTTTTTGGTTACATACTCAAAAGATACTTTCTCAATAAACCCGATCGCTGATACCTTCTGAATCCACAAACCATATTCAAGCGTATCTATTGGAATGTAACAATCCGGAGCTACTCCCCCTCCTCCATAAACAGTTCTTTTATTTACTAATGTTGTGAATTTGAGCGAATCGTTTCTCTTCATATACTTTTCATCCTGCATCTCCCCACTCGCAAAACGCTTGTTAATTTCAGAATTATAGTCAACATTTTTGTATGGCTTCTGTAGAGAACGCCCTGATGGTGTGTAATATCTTGCTTTGGTAAGTTGTAGCACAGACCCGTCAAAAAGTGGTAAAGGATATTGCATCAGCCCTTTGCCAAAGCTCCTTCTTCCGACAACAACTGCCCTGTCCCAATCCTGCAATGCTCCTGTCAGAATTTCGCTTGCCGAAGCTGTATATTGGTCAATCAAGACAACCAGCCTTCCACTCATAAACTGCCCTAGACCTGATGTGTAATAGTAATCTTTTTGTTCATTGTTCCCAACACGGTAGTATACGAGCTGATCCTTTTTCAGAAATTCATCCGCAGCTCCGACAGCGGCTTCTACTAGTCCACCCCCATTGCCTTGAAGGTCAAGGATAAGATTCTCCATACCCTCTTTTTTGAGTTGTATAATGGCTTCATCCAATTCTTCTCTTGTCGTCATTCCAAATATCCTAAGTAATATAAAGCCGGTCTTGTCATCGACCATGTATGACGTAACAATCGACTTGTCAGGTACAGAAGCTCTCAGAACTGTTTTTTTTATGACCTTTCCTTTTAGATTTTTGATTGACAGCTCTACAGATGTATTCCCTTCTCCTCTTATTTTTGCAAGGACATCTGTATTTTTCATCTGTACTCCGGAAACAGATTCTCCATTAATTTTTAGGATTCTGTCTCCTGAGACAATCCCATTTTTTTCAGATGGACTTCCAGCAAAGACGTGAGTAACATACACAGTATCACTCTGCATTACAAACTGAATTCCGATCCCCATAAAGCTTCCCTTTACAGATGCCTTCATCTTTTCAGCCTCTTCGCGACTGAAGTATTTTGAATGTGGATCTAGCTTTTCAAGAATTGCCTTGATGGCAATATCTATCATCTGTTCATCATCAATCTTATCTACATAATTGTCTTTTATCACCTTAAATGCAGCATTGAACTTCTCCTTAGGATTTACCTGTCCATATGTCAATGGGCATATTAAGCTCAGAATAAATAATATCGCTAAATATTTCTTTCCTATCTTAATCATATTACTCTGCTTTCAATAATTCAATTGCATATGAGAATTCATCAACCAGCTTACTGGCACTACCGGAGTAACCCTCTGAAGAGTATCGCATATATCCGTCTTTTAGAATGATTTTTCTAGGGATGCCTGAAGAGTTAAAAATTTTTGTGAATTGAGAAAACACCTGGCTCTGATCACCTGTTTCAGGATTTACACTATCCAACAAAAAATTAAGTCTGAAGCCCTCTTTCTTTATAAATGTGCTTGTCTTCTCTTTATAGTTGCCGTTCTGCATTGTCCCTACAAAATAGAAATCCACATTTGGATCATTTGCATATTTATCTACAACAATCTGCATCGCAGGCAAAGCACTTATACAAGGTTTGCACCAAGTTGCCCAGAAATCAATTACAATAATTTTTCCTGCCCATTCGCTTGATTTAACAACATTGCCGTTAAGATCTTCCAACACAAAAGGTGTGTATTTGACATTTAGCATCTGACGTTTTACAAATTCCTGAATCTCTTTTTTTCCTGAATCCGGTTTAAAAGACTCCAGGTAAGCATCAAATCCCTGCATGTCGGGATGGGTTAACTTGTATATCTCTCCTATTCTGTTAAGCATGAATGGAGATGCAGTATTTGCAGCTATACATTTTTCCAGAAACGGCAGTACAGACTTGCTATCAGTTACCTCAAGTATACGTGTGTATATCTCGTTTCTTTCAGGATTACTTAACTTGCCGTTATCTGAGATATATTTATAATAATCAAATGCCTCCTGATATCGTTTCAAATCATACAACATTGAAATATAGGTAGTAAGACGATTGTCAAGTTGTTCATGTGCATGATTGGTTATATGTCTACCATAAAATCCTTGCGATGCAAAGGATTCATCCCCAACTTTTGCTATAAGATCATTTATCATTGGTTTTGTAATGCTCTCAAGAGAGTCACGGGAAATTGTCTTAAACACATATGCTCTGGTAATATTCCATCGAAAAATCTCATTAAGAGTAGTGAAATCGTATAATGGAAGCAGACTCAGGAATTTATCGTATTGTCTCGAGTCGAAATATGCTGCTGCAAGTGTGCGGAAAGCTTCATAATATATAAAGGATTGTTCTCTATTACCAGATTTCCTCCATTCAGAAATAGGAAAAGATTTTAGAAAATTTTCATTCTTAAGTATTAAATCTTCACTCGATTTTATCCCTGACATTGTACTTTGATAGGTCAAAAATCTTGCTGATGAACCATTTGGATATTTTGACAGTATTGTACTTGAAACTTTATTTGCAAGAGAGGTGTCTTTAATAGTATAACGGCAAACCCTCTCTATTGACATATACTGCTTTTCAGTCAATGATTTATCTTTAAGCATTTTATTAATCCCATCTCTCAGAATAGAAATTCCCTCACTTCCTTTTGCCTTACTCATAATAGCGGCATAGGTATCTATATAATATTTGGGGTCAGAGCCCTTTATCGTTCCCTCTTTTTCAAGAAGCTGATTCAGGGTTTGGCTATCTGCTTGATGATTACTGTCTTTAAAATAATTAATCCAGTGTGTGCCAAGTGACGGAGTTTTTAAAAGGGCCTCTGCTATTGCAGCCCCAGGAAGCATCCTTCCCTTTTCATCAAGGGGAGTGGTTATGTATCCTTTATCGTCATTATTATCAACCGCTTCAGGCAAATCGTGATTACCTTGAAAAAACTTAAAGGCTATAAATGAGCAATTGCCAGGTATGGTAAATTTACCTGTAAAGCTACCGTCCCTGTTTTCTAAAGGCAGTTCATTTACTGACCAGTTAAAAGATGTGTACATATATATATTGACGAGAACCGTCTTTTCGTTGCTCAATTCTCCCCCTTTAGTACTATAAAAAATGGTTAAATCTTTCCCTGCTCGAGGACTTTCCGGATCGAGTCTTAATGTTCCGGCTCTCTCCTGGGAGAGTGCCGGAATCACGCATATTAAACAAAGAATTGTTAAAAACTTTTTCATTTCAATCTTTTATCTTGGATTTTGTTTCATTTCTGGATTTAGAAGAATATATTTTTCTGCTATTGCGTATGTGAATCTGTTGCTGTTGGTTTCAAGAGTGTAAGTCTGGCCCTTAAAGGTTCTTGAATATGACTTTGCAAAAGCTTGGTCATAGTTCAGACGTCTCATGTCAAACCAACGAAATCCTCTGCCGAAGAGTTCTCTCCTTCTTTCATTTATGACCAAAGCCAGTGCATCTGAGGCAGAAGATGCAGTTAAATCGGTATAATCTGCCGGTTGGAATCTTTTTTTACGAAGAGTGTTCAAAATATCAACTGCCGATGAATAATCACCTTCTCTGGCCTTTGACTCCGCCTTGATCAACATCATTTCCGGCACATTAGGTCCCACATAAACCCCCTCATAAGTGTATTGATAGCGGCTGTAATATCTTCCATACCCTCTGTAGTCCTTGGCTGTAAATAGTTTGTAACGCAGATCCTTCTCCCCGATTAATTGTAATAAGTCACTGCTTAGAGTGAGTGACGGATAATATATGCCCGATACAGTTTTAGAAAAAATGATCTCCTGATCATTTAATTTCTTTGGCAAAGTTGATGGGTTATTAACATAATTATTCAAGTCTGTCAAAGTGTTCTGAATCATTAAAACAGAGTCAGCATATAACCCGGCCTTAGTAAAGTTTCTCATCTGCAGATACGTTTCTGCCAAGATTGCATACGCAGCTGCCTTTGAAGGCTCACAGTTGAAATCAGGAAGATTTGGCAAATCTTTGATTGATAATTCCAGGTCTGCAATAATCTGCTGGTATACCTTGTCCAGAGAAACTCTTTCAAGACTACTAAAAAGGTAAGAAGTTGTCAGCAATGGCAAGCCCAGATCCTTGGATGCTGTAGTTGGGTCATATGGTTTAGCATACATATTCGCAAGATTAAGGTATGCGTAAGCCCTATGTGTTCTAGCCTGAGCTAAGATATATTTCTTATCTGTCATAGAACCTCCTTCACTATTCATCACACCATCTGTGATTTGATTACAAATATTTATCTGGTTGTAATAGTTACTCCAATCAATATCCTCTTCGTTGTCAGAATAGCGGGTTTCACTCCATGAATAAGTAAGAGCCCATTGCGTTGACAGTGTATTTTGCTGAGTTGGATTTTCAACGCCTGCATCATCACATGAGATGAGAGGAAAACCGTATGATCTTTCAAAAGTGGTTGTATTATTGAGAAGATATTGGTAATCTGATGTATATTTCAGCGGTCTTGTTCCCGATCTTTCTTCTATCTCTACAAATTTACTGCAGGAAGATATGAATAGTGAAAGGATCACTATCCAGCCAATATATGACACTTTATTAATAGTTATCGTTTTCATTTTAAAAGTCTGTTTAGAAGGTTGCATTTATACTAAATATAAAGTTCTTAGAAGGTGGAAGATTAGAATAATTGTTTAGTTGTACATACAACGGGTCTATACCATCCTTATTCTTTCTCCATAAGATACCTACATTCCTGACACTTAATCCAACCGAGACACTCTTAATCAGTGTTTTTTTTAAGAATATATAAGGGATGTTATATAAAAGTGATATCTGCTGCAGCCTTATATGACTGGCATCCCTGACGAGTAAATCTGAAAATCTATATCTTGATATACTGTTATAATTTATGTTGCTTAAACCAGGAATATTTGTTACACTTTCGTCTCCCGGATTTTTCCATCTTTTTGCCAAATCCTCGTTCGTTCCTATAACTCCGGTGTATCCAGTATATGTAGGATAATTCTCTACCGATGATTTTATAAATTTATGACCAATATTATATATCATCTGTATATTCAAACTCAGATTTTTATATGAGAACTCGTTTGTCCATCCACCTGAATATGGAGCTATTCTCCTTCCTGCATATTTCAAATCATCCGCAGTCAGTTTTGTGGCATTGTCTGTAGATTTCAATATATCGCCATTTTTTGTTAAAATCTGACTTTGTCCCTTATCGTCCAGCCCTCCCCATCTATACACATACAAATAGTCCAGAGGAAGAGAGGTAATAGGGTTTGATGAACCTACCAACTGAGGTGCCGAGCTGTTTTTTGGGAAGCGTGAATCTGTCACCTTATTGGTATTGTATGCAAATGTCAAATTTGATGACCACTCAAAGTTATCTTTTGTAATTCTTGTTATGATGCCTAAATCATAACCATGATTCGATAAAGAGGCTGCATTATACCTTATATTAGAGTAACCGTATGTAGAATTGAACGGCATATTGTATAATATTCCGTTAGTCTTTTTTGAGTACGCATCAAATGTTATGATTATTCTATTGTCAAGTAATCCTAAATCTAAGCCTGCATTAAACTGTCCTGTAGTCTCCCAGCTCAATCTGTCATTTGCGGGGCTTAAAATTGATGCATAAGTCTTATTTGTACCGTTCATTATGCCTGGGATAGTGATGACAGTTGTATTGTATGACCCGCTTGTCGAAGGAATGGTTCCTCCTGTTCCATAGGTTAATCGAACATTCATGTTGCTTATAATGTCAAGAGATTTCAAAAAATCCTCTTCTTTGACATTCCAACTCAATCCTGCAGACCAGAAAGGTTTTGCTCTCTCCTGAGCTTTAGCACCTTGGATGCTGTTATCATCATATCTAACCGAAGCACTTACAGAGTATCGCTGTTTGTATGTGTATATGGCATTGGAATAGATAGACATGTATCTTTTCTTGGGCGCGGTTATTGACCCGTCATTATATCCTATATATGTTGTCCAAGGATAGATAGTCTGATAATATGTTGTTGGATTAACTACCTGAGACATATATGTATCGTCGTCAAATCCATAAAGAGTTTTTGAATAGCCAAAGCTATTTGATTCTCTAAGTTCAGACCCCAAAATAATATTCAGAGAATTATTTTTATCCCAGTTTTTATTAATATTAAACTGACTGCGCAATGAATAATCCTTAGCTTTTCTGTTAGTAGTTTTATAAACTCCACCTAATGGGATTCCATACACAAGCTTACCAGCAGAAGAGATACTAGTCGCCTCATTTATTAGTTGCCTTGTTGTGTAGCTGTCTTTTTCATTATATGTAATTATCTCACCAATATTGGTTTGATAAGAGCCAGAAACATCGTATGTCAGCCAGTTGAATATTCTTAACCTTGCAGAAGCATTTATTCTCACCAAATCCTCACCGGATGTTACATTTGAATAATTTAACTCGTCAATCGCATTATAAGTCCATGGTAAATACCCTTTGCTTGTTAAATCGTCAATTACTTCCGGACGGAATTTTATGTATTGGTTTATCTTGTTATTATCTTCATCCACAAGCATATCATATGGTCTCAATCCCATTTCTGAAGTGCTTAAGGCAGTACTTGTAGAGATGTTTGACTTACTATATGTGTTGTTGTATGAGATTCCGGTATTAAGTGTCAGCCTGTTCTTGAAAAGGATGCTTGACATATTTGCAGTAAAACTGACACTTCTGGCATCATTACTACGGAATACAGGTCTGTCTTTTGTTGTGCTTGCTGAGATATAATAAGTGCTGTTCTCTCCACCTCCGGAAATTGATAGATTATATTGCTGATTCATCGATTTTTGCATTAGATAATCCCTTATCTGGTTTCTATTGTTCCTGGTAGATATTTCAGCCAGAGCTGCATCTCTTTCAGCTTCAGTTGCAGTACCTCTCTGAACCTTGAACATCCATTCTAAAGCTTCGCTTGTGTTTTTATTGGTATTGAATGTATAATAACCTGTAGTCCATTTGGCTGGATCATTAATAAATCCTTTTTCAAACAATTCTTTTTCAAGTTCTACATATTCGGCGCTGTTCATGGTTCTAAGTTTAGACATGTCTGATGGAGATGAGATACCGAAACTGGAAGTGAAACTTATCTGAGGTCCATGAACGGCACCCTTTTTAGTCTCAATAACAATGACACCATTGGCTGCCCTTGATCCCCAAATTGATGCTGATGCAGCGTCTTTTAGAAATGTAATAGATTGTATATCGTTCGGATTAATTCTTGACAAAAATGAAAAACTTGCTGCATCAGTAGTACCCGGTGTCTTGACCAATTTTTGTGTTCCATCAGACTCCTCCATTAATGGGAAGCCATCTACTACAATTAAAGGTCTTGAGTCCGCACCGTAAGTATTCTGTCCTCTTATTGAAATGTTATTATTTCTAATATCAAAATTAACTCCTGCAACTTTACCGGCTAGTCTTTCCATTATATTTATTGACGGGTTTTTTTCAATTTCCCTTGCAGTAACGACACCAAAAGAACCTGTTGCGTGTTTTTTGGAAACTGTCTGATAACCTGTTACGACTATATCTTGTAAGGCAATATCGTCCACCTTCATATTCACATCTAATCGTGCTGACTTTCCGCTATATGTTATCTCTTTACTCTCCATCCCCACAGATGTAAACAATAGTTTATCACCTTCCTTGGCAGGAATTGTATACTCTCCCTTCTCATTAGAAAAGGCACCTTGTTTTGCTGTTAGATTTTGAATACTAATCCATGCAAGCGGCTTGTTATTCTCATCAAGCACCGTTCCAGATATTGATTTCTTGGGTATCCGATCACCATTGTCCTGAGTTTTCTTCTCGTTTTTAAACTCTTTTGGAGAAAGTGTGATTTGCTTTCCAATAATCATATAATTCAAATCCCTCCCCTCAACCAACCTGTTCATTACAGTAGTAATGCTGTCCTCTTTTGCAACCAAGGATACCTTTTGATTAACATTGATCAATGAATTGTTATAAACAAAAGCATAAGGAGTTTGTCTTTGAATCTCTTTAATTACTGTAACTAAAGGAACATCATTAAAAACAAATGTTATCTTCTGTGCCAACAATAGTTGTGATTGAAAAACGAGAAGGAGCATGAATATACCGGTCTTCCACCGGAATTCGAATGGCCTTTTTAGTTTCTTCATAATTTATGTGTTTATAGTTTTCTCCCTATATACACAGAATTATACTTGTACCCTAAAAGCTATTTAAGAAAAAGTTTTACTCTATTACCATTTACATCATATCCAATATTTGATGTAATCTGAAACAGCTCAAGCACTTGTACTACGGACTCAGACTTAAAGTTTGCCGTAATGTTAAATTCATGAATAATCGGGTTGTCTACTGTGATGGAAACGCCATACCATCTTTCTATCTTTTTTATCACTTCACTCATTGGAGTATTCTCAAAAACAAGATCTCCCTCTTTCCAAGCTGTGTTCAGACGAAGGTTTGCCGAATTCTTTTTATTGGAAACTCTATCATCATCCGGAATCGTTATCTCTTCATTTTGTTTAATATAGAACACATGGTTATCCGATTCTCTGACAAGAGTTACTGAGCCTGAAACTAACGTTAATTTCAAAGCGTCATCATCTTCATATGTCGAAAGATTAAACTCCGTTCCAGTGACTTTAACAACAATTCCTTTAGATGTTTTTACATACAAAGGCCATCCTGAATTATGGCGGACTTTAAAATATCCCTCTCCAGTAAGCTCCACAACTCTGCTTGTAGAATCAAACTTTGAAGGGCATTTAAGGTTGCTGCAACTATTCAGCAATACAGTACTTCCATCAGGGAGTATCACCATTCCCTTTACTCCCGAATGAGTTGTATAGGTAGCTACCGATTCATATTGAGTCGGCAAATTTATCTTTTCAATTTGTTCAAGAGGCTGATCTTTAACTGAATACAAAACATACTGAATAACGGATAATATGGACAAAGGGATAACCAGAATTGCTGCTATTCGTATAAACAAATCTTTGTTAGCCCTAGGCCTTTTTCTTTTTTTAAACTCATCATACACACTATCGGATGCCCTCTTGTTTGGTAGATGATCAAAAACCCAAGCTGTTTTTTTAGATGCAAACATGTCGGCATTCTCCTTACTTTCCTCAATCCAATTGAGAACTTCGTCCACCTCAGCAGAAGTGGCTTTATTTGAAAAATATCTGTTTAGAAGATCTTCAGTCATATTAATTCTTTATACACAAATAAGGAGCATCACCCTAAAACAATCCAAGGTAATCTTTCAGTTTTTTCTTAAATAGCTTTAGAGCGACATTAATGTGGTACTCTATTGCTTTTACTGAAAGACCTTTTCTTTGAGCTATTTCATTATATGTTAATCCAGATTCTCTACTCATTACAAAACTTTCACGAATAGTTTCTGGTAGCTGTTCATATACATCTTTTATTATTCTTTCAATATCCAGGGAATTTATACTAGCATCAGCATATTCACTTGACAAAGTATCAATAAATGCTTTTATCTCCCTTCTATCTTTTTGGTTAGAAACAGTATGGTATCTTTCCCGCAGAACGTTGAGAGACTTATTTCTTGCTATGGTAAAAGTATATGCTCGTAAATTTAAATCCACGTTAAGTGTTAAACGTGAATTCCATAATGAGATAAAAGTTTCTTGAGCAATATCGTTGGAAAGCATTATATCCTTCACAAACTGGTTTGAAAAAAAGACAATATTGTTATATTCGGCTTTAAGAAATTGTTCAAAAATTCTTTCGTCGCCCGATCTAATTGCTTCAATTAAAAACCTTTTGTCTCCCAGATCCACCAGTTTCTGTTTTCTCAAAGTTATACATATTTTGAAAAAGACAATTTTATATTGTAAGCAATACGGACCTTCGTATGTATTCGTAATGATTTAGTGGCACTGATTTTTCTAATTTATTATTTGACAAATACATACAAATAACAATATATTAAAACTACAGATACTCAGATTTTAATATATTCTATATCTGATATTTAGAAAAATCAGTGCCACATATTAGTAAAATGTTTTACTATTATTCGAAAAAAATTATCTTTGTAACATACTTTAAAGAAACCAAAAATTATGAATAAATTTCTCACACAATTCCGCAACGAAGACTGGATCGCCACTATCATCGGCGCAGTGCTGGTAGCCGCAGTTATAGCCTTCCCGACATTCATGACAAACATCTATGTCATATTCGCAACAATCGGTGTACTTGCCGCACTCGGGCTGATGCTCCTGGGAAACAACATAAAAACCATGTTCGCCCTCTCCTATACAGTGGTATTCCTGATTGCACTCTTTGCCCAATATCTGAGCGGTCTCTCTTTTATCAAGACCACGGGTTTTGAGGCTGTATTCTTCTCTGTTCTAATAGGCTTACTCATAAGAAACACTGTTGGGTTGCCGAAATGGCTTGAACCTGCAGTCAGAAGCGAGTATTACATTAAGGCAGGATTGGTTCTCCTCGGAACAAGCATCATCTTCTCCGAGATTATGAAAGCCGGTGCTTTGGGAATGGTTCAGGCAGTAGTAGTTGTAATCTCAGTATGGTATTTCTCATTCTGGATTGCAAAGAAATTCGGTGTGGATAAAGAGATGGCAGTAATGCTTTCCAGTGCCGTCTCAATCTGCGGTGTCTCCGCAGCTATCGCAACCTGTGGGGCAATAAAGGGTGACAGTAAGAAACTGTCGTTCGTCGTATCAATTGTCCTCGTGATTGCAATACCGATGATGTATCTGATGCCTTACCTGGCAAAGCTTATCGGCTTGACCCCTGAGGTTGCCGGTGCATGGCTCGGTGGAACGATTGATACAACCGGAGCAGTCGTTGCATCAGGAAAGTTCCTTGGGGATGTTGCAGAAAAATATAGCGTAATTATAAAATCATCGCAGAATGTCCTTCTTGGAATTGCAGCTTTTGCCATTTCAATCTACTGGTCATTCAAGGGAACTAATAAAGACATCAAGCCGTCAGCTTCCGTGCTTTGGGAAAGATTTCCAAAATTCGTAATCGGATTTTTGCTTGCATCACTCGTTTTCAGTCTTTTCCTGGAGCCAAACAATGCGAAAGAACTTGGCAAGGTTGCCAAAGGACTTAGAGAAACACTATTTTCACTTGCGTTTGTATCTATAGGTCTCGAGACAGATTTCAGAAAACTATTCACTAAGGAGAATAAGGCAAATATTTACACCTTCCTTACTGCTCAGACATTCAATATTGCCGTAACCCTGGTTGTCGCCTACCTGCTGTTCGGAAATTACTCCTACTTCAACTAAAGGTTACTTTATCCTGGAGAGGGCGCTCTCCATTTTAGCCCGAATCTCGGCTGTACAAAGATTGCCTATACTCCCCTTGTGAGTATGGGCAACTCTTTTATTAGGGACGAATTTGCCATTGTTAACCTCCTCTCCTACTCTCTTGTATGCCTCTCTGAACGGGACTCCGTCAAGGACAAGCCTGTTTACCTCCTCTACTGTAAAGAGATAATCATACTTCGAATCATCGATAACCTCTCTGTTAACTTTCACGGCCGATAACATAAGCATTGACATCTTTATGCACATGTGCATTTTATCCAGTGCAGGATAAAGAATATCCTTCAACAACTGAAAATCGCGGTGATAACCGTGTGGAAGATTTGTTGTAAGAAGAGATATTTCATTTGGAATACTCTGAATCCTGTTGCAATTAGCCCTTATCAGCTCCCACACATCAGGGTTTTTCTTATGAGGCATTATGCTTGAACCGGTGGTCAGTTCATCCGGAAATGAGATGAATCCGTAATTGCTGTTCATGAAAATAGTGCAATCTGCGGAGAGTTTGTTAAGGGTTGAAGCAAGAGATGACAGTGCATTGGCAACAGCCCTCTCTGACTTTCCCCTGCTGAGTTGTGCCGAAACTGAGTTGTAGTTCAGTGTTCCAAAACCAAGTAGTTTTGTGGTCATCTCTCTGTCGAGCGGAAAAGAACTGCCGTATCCGGCTGCAGATCCAAGAGGATTCTGGTTTACCACCTCCCATGCAGCTACAAAAGAGTGAATATCATCGATGAGAGTCTCTGCATAAGCGCCGAACCAAAGTCCGAATGACGATGGCATAGCTACCTGATAATGAGTGTATCCCGGCATCAGAACCTCCTTGTACTTATCGCTGAGTGACTGAAGCAGTTTGAATAAATCTCCTATCTCATCCTTGAACTCTAGAATCTCTTGTTTAAGATAGAGCTTGATATCCACAAGAACCTGGTCATTTCGCGAACGTCCGGAGTGTATCTTTTTCCCTACATCTCCGAGTTTATTTGTCAGATAGAGCTCAACCTGAGAGTGAATATCCTCAACATCCGGTTCGATCCTGAATTTGCCCTCCTTAATGATTAATAACAGGTTTTCCAACTCTCCTGTCAGTATTTGAAGCTCATCAGAGGTAAGCAGGCCAATACTTTCAAGCATTGTTATATGGGCAATTGAGCCCTTGACATCGCATTCAGCCATTCTTTCATCAAGCAGCCTGTCGTTCCCTACTGTGAATTTCTCCACAAGACTGTCCGCTGTCACACCTTTATCCCATAATTTTGCCATAATCTTACATTTTCATTTTAGATACAAAATTAACATAACCTTCGACACCACCCTTAACCTCATCAACATATACAAACTCATCTGCCCTGTGTGAACGGGAAGAGTCTCCCGGCCCCATCTTCACAGCAGGAAAGTCCATTCTCATCCAGTCAGATGTTGTAGGAGAGATATAGGTTTCTATGCCACAACTCAAAGCTGCTTCGACAAGTGGATGACCGGTCGGGGTTATTGAAGAGCGATTTGTAAGAGAACGCGCCTTAAGCTCACTCTTCATGTTCGCCTTAAGTATCTCCATAATCTCAGGATTTGTATAGCAATCCGTAGGTCTTATATCAATAACAAACTTACATGCATCAGGTACCACATTGTGTTGTGTCCCTGCCTCAATCTGAGTTACCGAACACTTAACGGCACCCATTCTCTCAGAGACCTCTGGGAATGAGTAATTTATCAGCCATGCAATGTCGTCAAAAGCAACCATAATTGCATTAACGCCTTCATTCCTTGCTGCATGACCACATACACCATGTGCAACTGCATCCACGACAAGAAGTCCCCTCTCTCCTACTGCAGTTTTCATACATGTCGGCTCACCGACAATCGCGCAATCAGGCCGCCTAATGTTTTTCAAAGCGAGAATGATGCCATTTTTCCCTGATGTCTCCTCTTCTGCAGAGATAAGCAACATCAGGTTGAACGGCAGCAAGTCGCTCTCCTGCTCCTCAAAATAGAGAAAGGTGTGTATCAGAGATACTACTGAAGCCCCGGCATCGTTGCTTCCGACACCGAATACTTTCTCAATATCCTTTTTAGGATCATACGGATCAAACGAGTAAGCACTTACAGGCTTGACCGTATCCATGTGAGAATTAAGCATCAAGGTTTTTCTCGAAGGATTATATCTTTTTGAATAGACAACTATATTATTAGCTATCCTTTCGGGGGATAAACCATTGGATACCAGATATTTATAAATATGATCAGATACTGTTGACTCCTCACCGGAAATTGATGGGATTGAAACCATTTCTCTTAAAAGTTCCACCGCTCCATTTAAATATCTGTTATCCATTACATTAAATTTATGCTTTTAATACTGTTCCTTTACTGTTCCCTAAATTGAGCGCATGTTTTATACACACCTCTGCCACTCCGCTCTCAATAGCAGCAAAGGCATTGTCAAGTTTAGGAAGCATACCTCCGGAGACAGCTTTTGTCTCCTTCAGTAACTCATAACTGCTCTTTGTAATTAACGGAATAACTGAATCCTCATCATCAGGGTTCGAGAGAACACCCTCTTTCTCAAAGCAGTAGATAAGCTTTGTAGAATAATCCCTTGAGAGTGCTATTGCCAGACTCGAAGCCATAGTGTCGGCATTTGTATTGAGAAGAGAGCCATTCCTGTCATGAGTAATAGCACAGAAAACAGGTGTGATCCCCCTGCCTAACAGACTTTCCAGAAGTGGGACATTTATATCTACAGGATTTACATCTCCGACATACCCAAAGTCAACAGGATATGGAGATCTTCGTGTCGCCGGGACCACATCCCCGTCTGCTCCGGAAAGACCTATTGCATTAGTTCCGAACTTCTGAAGCAATCCGACTATGCTTTTATTTATCCATCCGGCATACACCATTGTAACCAATTTCAGTGTATCCATGTCAGTTACTCTTCTCCCGTTTTGCATATTTACCTGCAGTCCCATTTTAGCAGAAAGCTCTGTTGCCATGACACCTCCACCATGAATAAGCACCTTTGGACCACTCTCTTTGCTGAATTTTTTGAGAAACTCCTCGAGCGCAGCGGGCTTATCAACTATATTTCCTCCAATTTTAATAACCGTCAACTGTTTCATATACTGATATTTATCAAATGGATTTCAACATTTCCCTAATAACAACCTGAGCCGAAACCACTCTGTTTGCAGCTTCCGGAATGACAATCGAATCTTTGGACTCTATTACATCGTCAGAGACAATCATATTCCTCCTGACAGGTAAACAGTGCATAAATTTGGCATTCCGAGTGAGTTGCATCTTCTTTTCATCAACCATCCAACTCCTGTCGATGTTCACAACCTTTCCATAATCAGGATCATTGAATTTAGACCAGTTCTTGGCGTATATAAAGTCTGCATCCTTATATGCAGCCTCTATATCATACTCTATTCTTACACCTTTTGTAAAATCTTCCGAGAGTTCATATCCCTCAGGATGGGTAATTACAAACTCATAATCAGTCTCTCTCATCCACTCTGCAAAAGAGTTCGGCACAGCCTGCGGAAGTGCCTTTGGATGTGGAGCCCATGTAAGGACCACTTTAGGACGTTCAACCTTTTTGTACTCCTCAATTGTTATGAGATCGGCGAAACTCTGTAATGGATGGCGAGTTGCCGCCTCCATGCTGAATACTGGTTTTCCTGAATATTCAATAAATTGGTTCAATATAGTCTCATTGTAGTCAAAAGCCTTATCCTCCAACCTTGCGAAGGAACGTACTCCTATTATATCGCAATATGAAGCCATTACAGGGATAGCCTCTAGAATGTGCTCTGACTTGTCACCATCCATAATCACACCCCTCTCAGTCTCAAGTTTCCACGCCCCTTGATTAATATCAAGGACAATTACGTTCATTCCAAGGTTCAGGGCTGCCTTCTGAGTACTGAGTCTGGTCCTGAGGCTTGAATTGAAAAAGATCATAAGCAAAGTCTTATTTTTCCCCAGAATCTGGTCGGAAAAGGGATTTGCCTTTACCTCGGCCGCCTTTGCCAAGGCAATGTCCAATGGACCAATGTCCTGTACGCATGTGAATTTTTTCATGGATACTATTTAGATAATTGGTGAATAAAACACTTCAGGAAATGATCTGCATCCTCTTTTGTAATCGAGAGAGGAGGAAGCAATCTTATTATATTAGTTTTTGCAGCTCCGGTAAATATATGGTCTTCAAAAAGTAGCTTGTTTCTTACATCTTCATACCCACTCTCCATCTCGATGCCAATCATAAGGCCCTTACCGCGTATCCCTGCAATCTTGCCCGGATTTTCCCGCTGAATCCTCTGTAATTTTTCTATCAGATAAGAGCCTACTTCATAAGCATTCCTGACCAGAGATTCTGATTCAATAACATCCAGAACAGCAATGGCAGCCGCACAGGCCAGATGGTTCCCTCCGAATGTGGTTCCAAGCATCCCGTATTCTGCCTTTATATCAGGTGAGATCAGCACTCCGCCGATTGGAAAACCATTACCCATTCCTTTAGCTGTTGTTATCATATCAGGCTTGATGCCAGAATATTGATGCGCAAAGAATTTTCCGGTACGTCCATAGCCTGACTGAACCTCATCAAGGATGAGAAACACTCCGAACCTTCTTGTGAGGAGGCTGAGCTCGTTCAGAAACATAGGGTCCGGCATATAAATACCTGCAACTCCCTGAATTCCTTCAATGATAACCGCAGCCACGTCTCCCTTGGCGAGCTCAGCCTCCACCGAGGAGATCGAGTTCATTGGTACAAATGTAGCCTCATGGCCGGCATTGAAAGGGCTTACTATCTTCGGATTATCAGTTGCTGCAACGGCACCCGAAGTCCTTCCGTGAAAAGCACCTTTGAATGCCACTACCCTCTTTTTACCGGAGACAAAAGAGGCCAGTTTTAATGCATTTTCGTTTGCCTCAGCACCCGAATTGCAAAGGAAGAGTGAATAATCCTCATATCCGCTCTGCTTTCCAAGTTTCTCGGCAAGCTCCTCCTGAAGAGAATTCTGTACTGAGTTTGAGTAGAAACCCAACTTCTCGGCCTGCTCCCCCAACATCTTTCTGTAATGGGGATGTGCATGGCCTATTGAGATAACAGCATGGCCGCCGTAAAGATCAAGGTACTCCTGCCCCTCTTTGTCCCAGACCTTGCACCCTTTTGCCTTAACCGGCTCTATCGGCCAGAGTTTGTATACGTTAAATGTCTTCATTTTAAAATGCGCTGCCTTTCAGGCTGAGAGCAGTGTACTCATCAAACCCGAACATTAGATTCATGTTTTGTACGGCTTGTCCTGACGCCCCTTTTATAAGGTTGTCTATCGCCGATGTAATATGCCAGTATCCATTGTGATTTTCTATATGGATTATGGCTTTATTTGTATTTACAACCTCTTTGAGTGATATTGGCTTATCGGAGACAACCACTAAAGGAGAGTCTTTGTAGACCTCTTTATAATATGCCACCATATCTTTCAACTCTTTGCCTTCAGATGCTTTTGTATAGACGCTTGCAAAGATTCCTCTGGTAAAATCACCCCTCATCGGAACGAAGTTGATCTGAGGAATACTCTTGCATGCAAGAATCTCAAGACTCTTTCTTATTTCAGGCACATGTTGATGCGAAAATGGCTTATATACAGAGATATTGTTGTCTCTGTAGCTAAAATGAGAGCTGTCTGAAAGAGATCTTCCGGCACCTGTCGACCCTGTAATTGCATGGATATGAATCTCGTCCTTTATCTCACCGACAAGGGCTAGCGGTGACAAAGCCAACAATATTGATGTCGCAAAGCAACCAGGATTTGCAATGTTTGAGGCGCTTTTTACCTTATCCCTGAACAAATCGCACAATCCGTAAACGAATGTGAAATCCTTGTGACTATCCTCCAGCCTGAAATCGTTGCCGAGATCTATGACCCTGCATCCTGACTTTAAGGTATATTCATCAAGGAACTCTTTTGAAAGTCCATGTCCAAGGCAAAGAAATACAACATCGGCAGAGAGTAGGTCCCCGGCAAACTCACTCTTGTCAGAGAACTTCATATCAAGCTCTCCCAACAGATCTCTGTGGAAAGATGTCACATCTGCCCCGGCAGTGCTGCTGCTCAGGATAGATGTTATCTCCACATGCGGGTGACGGATCAGGATTCTGAGAAGCTCTCCTGCCGTATAACCGGTTCCGCCTGCTATTGCTACCTTAATCATTTTCGTGTACTGAATAGTAAATCTTCAATGGGTTGGCAAGGACTTTTGTAAAACCTATCACATCCTGTCCGGTGAATGATTTATTCGCCTCTCCATACTCCCCGAATTTCGCGCTCATCAAGTCGAACTTGCTCTCGCATGCAAGCACTGCAAAGTGATATGGTCTAAGTTCAACCTCCACTGTGCCGGTTACGCTCTTTTGAGTATCATCGAGGAAAACCTCGATATTTCTCATAACAGGATCGAGGTATTGTGCCTCGTGCATGAGTTGCCCGTACCATCCGGCAAGCTGCTCTTTCCAATAAAGCTGTCCCTTTGTCAAAGTGTGTTTCTCAAGAAGGTGGTGAGCTTTAATAAGGATAAGCGGTGCTGCTGCTTCAAATCCCACTCTGCCCTTTATTCCAATTATAGTGTCACCAACATGGATATCCCTGCCCACTCCATAAGGAGATGCTATTGAATTTAACTTGTGAATTAAAGTTACAGGATCCATCTTCTCACCATTAATTGCGCATGGTTCACCCTTCTCAAAAGAGATTTTCACCCTCTCACTTCCACTCTTGGTTACCTGTGAAGGATAAGCCTCTTCAGGCAATACGCCTGATGCCTTGAGTGTCTCCACACCACCTATACTTGTTCCCCAGATACCCTGGTTTATAGAGTAGCGGGCCTTTTCCCATGAATATTTAAAACCATTCTTGCTCAGATACTCTATCTCGTCCATACGGGAAATTGAGAGCTCCCTGATCGGAGCCAAAACTTTTACTTCAGGTGCCATAACCTCAAATACAAGGTCAAAGCGAACCTGATCATTTCCGGCGCCGGTACTTCCGTGTGCCACATACTCTGCTCCAAGCTCCTTTACAACCTTGAGCACTTCAAGGGCCTGAAAGACCCTCTCTGAACTTACAGAAAGCGGATAGGTCGAGTTCTTAAGGATATTACCGAACAAGAGATATTTAATACCTTTTGTGTAATACTCCTGAACTGCATTGATGTTTCTGTGAGATGCCGCACCCAGAGTCATTGCCCTCTCCTCAATCTTCTTCTCCTCCTCTGCAGTAAATCCACCGGTGTTTACCATTACTGTATGTACCTCTAAATTTTTCTCATTCTTAAGATACGGAATACAAAAGGATGTGTCCAGACCACCGCTGAATGCCAGCACTACTTTACTTTTCATCACTATTATTTTTTTAGGGTTATTATTGAACTAATCTTCGATGCGATAAACGGAAATGCCTTTATTGCTGCCGCTTTTTTATCCTTTACATGCTCTGCCGGATCATATAACAATCCGGTACAAAGGCACATTCTCCTATTATTTCTCTGGAGAACGTCAAAGTTTATGCAACCTTGACATCCCTTCCAGAACTCCTCATCGTCGGTGAGCTCGGAAAATGTTACGGGTTTAAAACCCAGTTCTGTATTCAGTTTCATAACCGCCAAACCGGTAGTTATACTGAAAATCTTAGCTTCAGGATATAGTTTCCTTGACAACTCAAACACCTTTGCTTTCACTCTCCTTGCCAATCCTGATTTTCTGAATTCGTGTGCAATAATCAGACCCGAATTTGCCACGAATCTGCTATGGCTCCAGGTTTCAATATATGAAAATCCGGCAAATTCTTCTCCGGCAAGGGCTATGACAGCTTTTCCTGCTATCATCTTCTCTGAAACATATTCAGGAGATCTTTTGGCTATACCCGTTCCTCTCTCTTGTGCAGAGATGTACATAAGTTCACAAATCCTCTCTGCATACTTCACATGACTAATATTAGCCACACAGATGTTTACATCCATTATGTTCTTAACAATATAAGGTTAAAATATGATTG
>JAQVBQ010000104.1 GCA_028690215.1 Bacteroidales bacterium
TGGTAAATTTCCAATAGGTTATCAGTGTCCAAAAGTGCCAGAATGTCTGTTAAGGCGTTGCCTATTCCTAATATTGATTTCATAAAGCAAAGTTCTATTTTTTTTGTAGGTTTGCAAAAAAATAACATCAAATGATCATATGCCGCTCCCTGTCCGATTTAAAGCAAGCTACAAGCTCATTATCAAATGATTGCAAAATCGGACTTGTTCCAACAATGGGTGCACTTCACGAAGGGCACATCTCCCTGGTAAAAACCGCTTTTAAATATACCGATACAGTAATTGTAACCATTTTTGTCAATCCTGTGCAGTTCAACAATCCCGAGGATCTGAGAAGATACCCGAGGACAGTAGAGGCTGATTGCAAGATGCTTGAGGACGTCAACACTACCATAGTATTCATCCCTTCCGTCGAAGATATATATCCTGAACCTAATAACAGAGAGTTTGATCTGGGCGGGTTGGATTCTGTCGGGGAGGGTTCTCGCAGGCCCGGACATTTCAACGGCGTGGCAAAGGTTGTCACCCGCTTGTTTGACCTCACAAAACCCACCTATGCATTTTTCGGAGAGAAGGATTTCCAGCAACTGGCCATTATTAAATATTTCACAAAAAAACTGGGATATCCTCTGGAGATTATTCCATGTCCGATATTCAGAGAAGAGGACGGTCTGGCAATGAGTTCAAGAAACAGACTCCTGAATCCTGAGCAGAGAGAGGCAGCCCCTGCTATATATAAAGCCCTGTCAGACGCTGCAAGGCTTGCAGGACAAAGGGAGTTGACACCGGTTGAACTGATTGACATTACAATAAAAGAGATAAATAATACCCCACAGCTGAATACAGAGTATGTGGAAATTGTAAATTCGTTAACTTTGCAACCTGTTACCCGTTGGGAAGAAGCCGTAGAGGTACAGATGTGGGTAGCTGTGTTCGCAGGTGAGGTAAGACTCATAGACAATATTAAATTGAAGTAAGATGCAACTCGAGATAATGAAATCAAAGATTCACAGGGCACGTGTAACTGAGGCAAACCTCAACTACATCGGAAGCATAACCATAGATGCCGACCTGGCAGATGCGGCCGGCCTTTATGCTAATGAGAAGGTGGCTGTTGTGAACATAACAAATGGTGAGAGAATTGAAACATACGTGATTAAAGGAGAGAGAGGAAGTGGCAAGATTGGTATAAACGGTGCTGCAGCCCATAAGTTTTCTGTTAATGACCTGGTTATTATCATGGCTTATGCTCATATGTCTCCAGAGGAGGCTCTTACATTCAAGCCTAAAGTAATATTTCCTGACTCCGAAACAAACAAGCTGCTGACATAGATGAAACGTTTATACTCTGCCCTTAAATATGTGCTATTGTTGGCACTTGCAGGTCTCTTGCTTTGGTTCTCCTTTAGGGGAGTCAAATGGTCTGAGTTCCTTAATGGGTTAAAGAGTGCAAACTATTGGTGGATACTTGCCTCAATGGCAATAAGTGTTGTCGCCTTTCTAATCAGAGCCGTCAGGGGGCGTCTGATCATGCTGCCGCTGGGGCAGCCTATCAGGCTTAAAGATTCCTGGGACGGTATCAACATAGGATACCTGACAAATTTTGCCGTTCCGCGTGCGGGAGAACTTGCCAGATGCGGTGTTATAGCAGGAAGGTGCAAGATTCCCATTGAATCTGTTGCAGGAACCGTTGTCCTTGAAAGAAGTATTGACCTTCTCTCTCTGATTGTGGTGCTTGTCTCTGTTATTCTGATATCCTGGGAAAGATTCGGGACTTTTATTAACGAGGAGATATTAAGCTCACTTCAGGGCCGTCTCTCTGCCAACCTTTTTATTGTTGCAGGTGCGGTTATGTTGGCCTTTGTTTTATTCATCTACATCGTTCTTAAATATAGAGAGAGGCATCCAATATTCAGGAAATTGAATAAAATCATAAAAGGGCTGGCGGAGGGTCTCACCTCCGGTTTCAGGATGAAACAAAAATGGCTCTTCATCTGGCTGACAGTCATGCTTTGGGTCTGTTACTGGCTTATGAGTCTCACCACTATATATGCATTTGATCAGGTAAGCTCTTTAGGAATGAAAGATGCCCTTTTTCTGATGGTTGTAGGAAGTCTTGGCTGGCTAGTCCCGGTACAGGGCGGAATCGGGGCATACCATTTTGTCACAACGCTTGCTCTCACATCGGTATATGGAATTTCTCACACTACAGGTATCATATTCGCCACTATATCTCATGAATCCCAGGCACTGACAATGTTAATCTGCGGATTTACATCTTTGCTCAGCCTGTCATTTTCAAAGAAAAGGGAGGTTCTGCAATGATTAGGAAAATCCTGCTGATTGTTTTAGCAATATTACCTATACTAGCAAGAGCTGAAGAGTCCAAGGTGAAGAAAACAGGGATTTACCTGGTGATATCTTCATATAATCCTGATACTCAGAGGATGTCCGACTTTATTACGGATATTGAAAACAGTGTGATAGGGATGGATCCTAAAGCTGAAATTATCATTGAAGATCTCGGGTGTAAAAGTTTCAGCGAAGAGTCTTTCCTCTGGGAACATCAGATGACCAATGTCCTTAATAAATTCCGGAATTCACAACTGAAAGCCATCATACTGCTTGGACAAGAAGCCTGGGCTGCATTTCTCCAACAAGACTCCATTCCGGAAAATGTACCATTCTTCTCGGCTTTCGCATCAGTAAACGGCATTGAGCTTCCAGAAGATTCCGTCGGTCATGATTGGTTCCCGGAATCAATTAACACTACGGCAAAAGCTGCTATATTAGGAAGGGGCGGAGGATACCTCAACAAATACAATGTAATCGAGAATATCCGACTTATCAAGAAATTATATCCCCAGACTGACAATATCGTATTTGTATCAGACAATACTTACGGGGGCGTTTCACTTCAGGCATTGATACGAAAGGAGCTTAAAGGCTATCCGGGAATCAGGCTGACCCTGCTTGACGGAAGAAGTCTCACTATAAATGAGGCGGATGATATTATGAAAAACCTTCCTCCTAATAGTGCCGTTCTTTTGGGTACTTGGAGAGCAAAGAAGGATGGTATTGGTCTTACAAACACCTCCCTGATGAAACTTGGAGCCGCAAATCCCAATGTGCCGTTTTTTACCATATCAAGCACCGGGTTCGGCATTGTGGCAGTTGGCGGATATGTTCCGGTTTACGGGACTCATGCAGATATTGTTTCAGGACAAATATCAGATTTCTACAAAGGATTTAAGGATTCCGTGAGGTTTATAACCGGACGGTGTGAATATAAGTTTGACAAGGCTATGCTTGAGAAGCTCGGCATCAAGGAGAGTATGTTGCCAAAGGGAAGCATCATTGTACAAAATGAAGATCCGAGAGTAAGACAATACAGAACCTTCGTAATAGTACTGTCTGTAATATCTTTCGGCATGTTATTGCTTGCTGTAACACTCCTTGTCCTACACTCCAGGAACAAGAAGCTAAGGTTTAAACTTGTAGAACATGAGGCTGAGCTGATTGAAGCTAAAGAACGGGCAGAGGAGTCGGATAAGCTGAAAAGTGCTTTCCTTGCAAATATGAGTCATGAAATAAGAACGCCTCTCAATGCAATTGTTGGGTTTTCAAATCTACTTTGCACAGAAGACCCGGATCCGGAAGAGAGGCTTCGTTACAACAATTTCATCTCTAAAAATTCCGATATTCTTCTTACGTTAATAAGTGACATTCTTGATATTTCCAGACTTGAGACTGATCAGATTAAATTTGTCTATCAGAACGCTGACATACTCTCAATCTGCAACCAAGTGCTAAACACCATCAAGCATCAGCGTAAACCGGAGATAGAATACGTTGTAGATCCTGAATGTAAGAGTTATTACCTTTTTACCGACCACCACAGATTGACACAGGTTTTGCTCAATCTGACCGCAAATGCAAATAAATTCACAGAGAAGGGTTCAATAACAATAAAATATGTGGTTGACAATCAACACAGAGAGGTTGTTTTTTCGGTAACTGATACAGGATGCGGAATACCAAAAGAAAAACAAGAAACTGTTTTTCAGCGGTTCGGTAAACTCAATGAGTTCACTCAGGGAACAGGTCTTGGTCTTGCTATTTGCTCTCAGATAGTCAAAAGATTCGGCGGAAAAATCTGGATTGACTCAGAATACACCTCCGGAACCCGATTCTGTTTTTCAATACCTATTGTATCCGTGAAATAACTTCACGTACATTCTCTGTACGGCCTGTAGCATAAAAATGTATAACAGGCACCCTAGCCTTCATCAACTCCCGGCATTGCTCAGTGCACCACTCTATGCCTATCTGCTTGACGGCATCGTCGTTTTTAGCCTTCACTATCATCTTGACCAATTCATCGGGTAGATCAACCTTAAATCGCAAAGGGATCATGTTTAGCTGTTTCTTTGTTGCTATAGGTTTGATTCCGGGTATAATCGGTGCAGTAATCCCCTCTTCCCTGCACTTATCAACAAAATCAAAATACTTCCTGTTGTCAAAGAACATCTGCGTGATGATATAATCAGCGCCATTGCGGACCTTCTCCTTGAGAAAATGTATATCACTCTCAAGGCTCGGTGCCTCCATGTGTTTTTCAGGATAACCCGCCACTCCGATACAGAAATTTGTCGGGGCGGTATCGAGAAGCTCCTTGTCCAGATATATTCCCTTATTCATGTCTGAAATCTGTGAGACAAGCTCTGTAGCATACCTGTTGCCATTTCTTTCAGGCACAAAGTAGGTCTCGTTCTTGAGAGAATCACCCCTCAATGCCATTACATTATCTATACCCAAAAATCCCAGATCAATCAGGAAATTCTCTGTCTCCTCCTTATTGAAACTTCCGCACAAAACATGAGGTATGGCATCGATCTTATACCTGTTCTGTATAGCCGCGCAGATTCCGACAGTACCGGGACGCTTTCTCACAATCCTTTTTTCCAGTCTCCCGTCAGGATACTCTGTATACTCAAACTCCTCCCTGTGATAGGTGACATCGATAAAGGGCAAGTTAAATTCTATAAGAGGATCCAATCCTCTGAATGTTGACTCGATATTCTGACCTTTGAGCGGTGGCAATATCTCAACGGAGCAGAGTGTCCTGCCCTGAGATTTTTCTATATGTTCAACAACTTTCATCTCCTTCCTTCTAAAAATTCTTAATTCCTACTCCAAAATATTTTGCATCCGGA
>JAQVBQ010000105.1 GCA_028690215.1 Bacteroidales bacterium
TATGATTGTAAAGGATAGGGATTATCTGCTGATATATTCAAAGCTGGAAAATAGTCTCAACGAGCCTGAAGAAAGGCTTATTGAAAAGCCTTCAGAAACATCTTCGTTTATTGCTATTCATTCGCAGAGAGTATCCTTCAGGATATTTACTAAGGAAAAGGGATTTATTCCTGAGCCCTCAAAAGAGAAACTTTATGTTGATGCCGGTAAAATTGAATTTCCGTTAAGGTGCAGAATCTGGAAAGAGGGTGATCGCTTTATGCCTCTGGGCATGAGGGGATATAAAAAACTCAGCGATTTTTTCATAGATGAGAAGCTTGACATAAAAAGCAAAGAGCACCGTCTGGTGCTCTCTGACAATGATAATATTGTTGCTGTACTAGGTCACCGGATTGATGACCGGTATAAAATCACTCCATCAACAAAAGAGGTTCTTGAAATTATCCTTAATTAAAGTAAATGTTGTAGGGTAATCTTGCAAAGGTCATTACTCCCTTCTCTTTGGATAGTTTCATATATGTTCTCTCAAGTGCACTTGCAGGGTCTGAAATTACCCTTGCTGCATTACCGCTGGCCTGTAATTGCTCCATAATCTTGTCAAACTGAGTCTTCTGGACAGGATACTCAACAATTCTGTAGCTCTCAAGTGAACTCATTGCTGCAGCTGACTGAATAGCTTCGTGAATACCTCCGACTTCATCTGCCAGTTTAATTTTAATTGCATCATAACCGGACCAGATCCTGCCTTGTGCAACAGAGTCGATCTGCTCTACGGAGAGATTCCTGCCCTCAGCTACCAGATTCAAAAACTGATCATATATTATCTCTACCTCTTTCTGCATGAATGCCATCTCTTCGCTGTCCATTGATCTGTATAGAGAGAGGATATCACTGTGTTTATGTGTCTTGACTGTTTCCGGATTTATGGAAAGGTGTTTCTCTATAGTCTTCTGAGCATTCATCGCCAGACTGAACACACCTATTGATCCGGTCAGAGTTGTATTGTTGGTGATTATCTTGTCAGCATTTGCTGCAATCCAGTATCCTCCTGAGGCTGCGTAGTCTCCCATACTTACGATAACGGGCTTTTTCGCCTGGAGAAGCTTTAGTTCCCTGTCAATTATGTCTGCACATTGAGCTGATCCTCCCGGAGAGTTGACTCTTAGAACAACCGCTTTTATTGTGCTGTCTTTTCTTATTTTAGAAAGCATTGCAACAAAATTGTCAGATGAGATGTTGTCGGCACTTTTTCCCATAACAATTTCACCGTTTGCATAAAGGACTGCTATCTTGTTCTTCTCTTTGAGATTAATTTTCTTTGTGGCTGTTATGTAGTCAGCCAGAGTGACTGTTTTCAACTCTTTTTCCTTCTCCACTCCAAAAAGTGATACAAGTGTATCAGTAAGTTGATCCTTATACATCAGCTCATCTACAAAACCGAGTTCCTTAACGCTCTTGGCATTATTCATCTCAAGATTGTCGGTTATCTCATTTAACCTCTCAACAGATATACCTCTTGATTTTGAGATGTCCTCTGCCCATGTAGTCCACACTGCGTTCATATATGCCTGAAGTTGCTCTCTGTTATCGTCACTCATCTTGTTGCTGATATACTGTTCTGCAGCTGCCTTGAATTTCCCGTGACGGATTAACTGGGCCTGAATACCCAACTTGTCAAGAAGATCCTTGAAAAACAGAGAATTTATTGAAAGACCTGTGAGTGCGAGTGAACCGGCAGGATTAAGGAATATTTTATCGGATACAGTTGCCAGATAATATGCTCCTTGTGAAAAGTTCTCAGCATATGAGATGATTGCTTTTCCGCTGTCATGAAACCTTACGAGGGCAGCCCTGATCTCTTCTATATGAGAAATTCCGGCATCAATATCATTCAGATTCATGTAGATGAATTTTATCCGCGGATCAGAAGCAGCAGCGTCAATTGCATCAACTACACTCAAAATTCCTAGACTTTTTGACGAAAGTTCAAGATTTGTAAGGGTAGCATTAGCAAACGGGTCATCTATAGATTGTTCTGTTATGCGATTTGCAAAATTTAAACTAAGAATAGCAGATGACGGAACAGACGGGGTGCTTTTTTCTGCTACCGAGGCTATGGAGCTGAATATCCCGAAAAGCAGGAGAACTCCAAGAACCATAGCGATTAAAGAACCGACAAATGTGCCGGCAACAATTTTTAGAAAATTTTTCATAATATTTCGAATAATTTATAAGACAAATGTAATAAAAACATTACATTTTTCTCAATCTGTAGCCCACACCCCTGATATTCTCAATATTGACAGGTGTTGATGCAAGTTTTTTCCTGAGATGAGAGGCGAGAGCCTCCAGAGATTTTTTAGTATCGATATCTTTATCTTCCCATATAGCTACCACTAGGTCTGAGACTTTGCAAATCTGGTTGAAGTTGTTACATAAAATCTGCAGCAACTTGTTTTCATAAAATGAAAGTATGGTTGCTTCGCCATCCTGCATCATCAGACACCTCTCTTCCGGGGAGTAATTGATATTTCCGAGTGTGAATATATCATTGTTCTTGCTCGAAATCTGCATACACTTCTGCACTCTTATCAATAACTCTCTCAGACCGAAAGGCTTTTTCAGATAATCACTGCATCCTATCTCAAAACCATTGGCGACACTACTGTCATCACTGATAGATGTAATGAATATGATGGGAATATTCTTGTCCACGGCTCTGATTAGTCTGGCAACCTCAAATCCATCGATTTCAGGCATATTCACATCAAACAGGCAGAGGTCCGGGTGGAACTGATTGTATTGTTCCAACGCAGAACGACCGTCGCTTACAAATGAGAGTTCATAACCGCTCATTTTAAGAAACTCGCACATGGCATAGCCAAAGTTCAATTCATCATCAGCTAAAAGTATCCTCTTTCCCATGTTCACAATTTATTGATAAAGTAAAAGTGCTTCCTTTTCCTACTTCGCTGACAAGGGTGATCTTACCTTTATGGGCTCTGACCACCCACATTACATAGTTAAGGCCTAGTCCGAAACCTTTGCCTTTCTGTGCATGCTCTTTCTTGCTACCTCTGTAGAATTTCTCGAACACTTTGGTTTGTTCCTCTTTCGGTATACCAATTCCATTGTCTTCTACAGATATATAGTAATATTTGCCCTCTTTGCGGGTAGAAACATTAATTTCGACTGGATCATCCGAGTATTTGATGGCATTATCTATCAGATTACCTATTGCATTCGAAATATGGAGCTCATCTCCATATATCTCCTCTCCTCCTTCAGGTATCTGTTTAGTAATCACAATACTCTTTTTGGGATCTACATTGTGTCTGGCTATGTGTGGATCTATAGCCTCGTGGATATTGAATACTTTTTTCTTTAGCGGGGCTTGCCTTTTTTCAAATTTATTAATATCAAGTATATTCTCTATCAGGCCATTAAGGAAATAGAGCTGTTCTTTAGACTTTCCTAGAAAGTAAGGAGCAGTTTTGGAGTCTGCCATCTCTGCAACCTCCAGATTTGTTATTGATGATTGTAATGGTGACCTAAGTTCATGTGTGAGGAAGTGTGTGATATTCTCCTTCACTTTGGCAAGCGATACTTGTTTGTACAACATGCGTGTCTGGAGCACTATACTAACCATAATAAATATGGTCAATACGAGTGACGAGAGCAGCATTATCAGAAGATCCCCCTTGAATACTGTCGGAGGATACAATATATGTGCAGAAACAATCAAGTCTTTTGACATACTTATAGGAAGAGATGTGTCAAATGAGGATTTAATCAACATGTCCTTAAAGACCTTCTCGCTCTCTGCACTGTATGTCTTTGATATAGAGGAATCGAGATATGTCAGTTTAAAATTTGTCTCTATTCCATCTGCTTTCAGGAGCTCTGCAAAATATTTCGAGAGTGTGTCAATATCCAAAGGAAGAATATTTTTATAAGCATCTTGAAGTGCAGCCTCAATTGATACTTTGGTAAAATTATTACCCTCTTTTATACCAACATCCTTGTATTTTTCTTCATTTGGAGATATGTCAGATGGAGCATTATTAGAAATAACAACAGAAAAACCATCGCTTTTGCTGATTTTTTTCATTCTAGAGTTTAACTCTTTGTTGACAGCATCTTTAAGTATAGACTCTGTCTGAGTCCGATAATCAACTTTCTCACTGTCAATGAGTCTGTATAACCACACACCCTGGATTACAAGGAGAAAAAAAATTGCAACAATAGATATAGTAAGTGCTCTGTTCAGCATTTTTCAGCAAATTGTCAGTAAATGGTCAGCGATCTGTATGCAAATGTAACAATTATTCTTAATTTATTTGTACAACAAAAAACAAATAAAAAACATCAAAGCCATGAGTACAAATTTTGAAAAACTGAATGAACAAGAGATGATTAACGTAGTAGGTGGTGATCAAGTTATAAGAGTAACTGATTCTGATGGTAGCGTATACTACATTATTATCCGTGACGGAAGACCGTAATTGATTTAAGTCTTTTATCTGAACTTTGCCCCATTTAATGATAATTTGCTGATTTTCAGCAAAGAAGGATTCCTTTTATTGTGAAATTTAATTAATGTACAGGAGACCATTCAGACATTTCCATCAGCTGGACTCCATGGATTGTGGCCCCACATGCCTGAGAATGGTTGCCATGCATTATGGACACCATTATACATTAGAGACACTGAGGGAAAAGTGTGAATTTTCCCGTGAAGGTGTTAATCTGTTCGGTATTGCAAAAGCCGCAGAGAGGATTGGGTTAAGATCTACAGGAGCAAGACTCTCTTTCGAGGAGTTGTGCAAGGCTCCTTTCCCCATAATCGTACATTGGAATCAACGCCATTTTGTGGTCCTGTACGGGACCAGAGGAAAAGGGCGCAATATAAAAATGCTTATAGCAGATCCGGCCACATCACTTGTTGAACTAAGTGAGAGTGAGTTTAAGAAGTCTTGGTACAGTACTGTGAAAGACGGAGTCGGATTGGGCATAGCACTCATACTGGAACCAACACCCAGATTCTACCAGGAGGAGGGAGAATCTGTCAACAGGAGAGGTTTCAAATTTCTCAGGACTTATCTTAAACCATATAGGAAATTTATTGTACAGCTGATTGCCGGGCTTCTTATAGGAAGCTTGTTACAGCTTATTCTC
>JAQVBQ010000005.1 GCA_028690215.1 Bacteroidales bacterium
ATATGTGGCATTACTCCTTTTGAGAAAATGCCATTAAATGAACTATTTAGCAAATCTTCACTTTCTGTCCCAATTGATGATTTTCCTAACCTGTTCACTAGTAGTGTTTTTTAACGGGACAGTAGTGTGAAGTATTTAATAACAAGCTTTACGCCATCAACCTCCACTATGCGGATATGATTTCTGCCGAGATGCTTGGCACTTCCCAACTCATCGAATTTCTCCGGAATAGTCTCAATAAAGCTTCTAAGGTTACTGTATCCCGGGTTTATATGAATATCGACTTTCATAAAGGTCTATAAGAATTTTTGAAAAGGCTCACAGATGCATATTTTGTACCAAGGACAAAGAGTCAGAGTAAAATTTAGTTTTGTTTACTCTATGTTTTGTTTTAGCTCACTTTGTTAATGCTGTTAAGGATTCTCTTTGAAACCAGGAAAATGGCAGGTCTTCCTGATAGAGGGTTGGGCTGTGTAAAGACAACTGTCCCATATACCTCTTCAATGTTATTGTATGTCAGAACATGCTCCGGTAATCCCTTTTCCTTAATTCTCCCCTTGTTCATCAGAATAAGCTCGTCACAGTACTCTCCGGCAAGGTTTAGATCGTGGATTATCATCATAACAGTGAGCCCTAATTCTTCATTAAGTTGTTGAACAAGATTGAGTATCTGGATTTGAAGTGCAATATCGAGGTGCGAGGTAGGTTCGTCAAGAAGCAGTAATTCCGGTTCCTGCACGAGGGCTTTGGTAATAGCAACCATCTGCCTCTCTCCGCCGCTGAGTTGAGAAAGAAACTTGTCTCTCATATGAGAGACTCCTGTCAGCTTCATATACTTCTCGGCAATTTCTATGTCTTTCTCATTTTCAAAAAATTGAAAACCTTTATTGTAAGGCAGGCGTCCCATTAATACATAATCCTCAACGGTTATATCGGGACTTTCAATGTCTTGTGTCACAATTGCAAGATTCCGCGCCCTCTCCTTGTGTGAGAAGTGTTTTAGATTCTTTCCGTTAAGAGATATTTTTCCGCTTTTCAACTTAATATCTCCCGAGATTCCCTTGAAAAACGTTGTCTTTCCTGAGCCGTTTGGGCCGATTATACCCACAAAACTTCCTTTTGATATAGAGATGTCAATATCCGATACGAGAAATTTTTTCTCATACCCACATGACATATTTTCTATTTCTAAAAAGTTCATTGCCGTTTTCACATTAACCGGGGTTTTCTTCCAAGGTTGATAAGTATAAATATGAATGATATTCCTCCGATAACACCGGTGATAACACCAATCGGGAGCTCATTGGGTGCGATTATAGTCCTGGCCAGAGTGTCGCAGAATACTATGAAACCTCCACCTGTAAGGAAAGAGCTTATGATAAGTATCCTGAAGTCAGAACCTACTACTATTCTTATGAATTGAGGAATAATCAGCCCCACAAATCCTATTACACCGGCTACTGAGACACACATTCCGGTGAGAAGGGAGGCTATGATAAAAAGCAGCTTTATTGATATGTCTGTGTTTATACCCAAGTGTCTGGCCTTCTCTTCTCCCAGTCTTAGTGCATTCAGTGTATGAATGAAAAGGTATGTAACCACCAGACCGCATAGAGAAATGATTGTGGCAATTCTGATAAGGTTTCCGTTTGCCTCATCAAGAGAGCCCATGACCCAGAAGACGATATTGTGAAGATTTTCGTTGGTGGTTGTGGCCATTATAAACATCATGGCCGAAGAGGCGATGAAGCTGACCATAACACCTATTAACAGCATATTCTGAGTATGAATCTTCCCCTTTCTTACGCTAAGTATATACACCGAAACCACTGTAGCCAGAGCTCCAATAAAGCCGGCAGCAGGCAACATAATAGAGCCGATTGTATAGCTCAGGCCGGAAACTATTGCAAATGCCACACCCAAGGCGGCACCTCCCGAGATTCCAAGAGTGTAGGGCTCAACCAGAGGATTCCTGTATATACCCTGAAGGATGACTCCTGCAAGACTTAATGCACCGCCGACAGAAAGCCCAAGGATAATTCGTGGGAGACGTATCTCTCTCAGCACGGTGTATTCGATGCTCCCTTCTCCGTCTAAAAGGATAGCGGCAATTTTTGATAATGGTATATCAATCTCACCTCTCGAAAGAGAGTAAAGTACTGCTGCAATCACGATTAAGAGAAAGAGTACAAGCCAGAGTCCCCATTTTATATATCTGGAATAGCTCATTTGTATAGCTTTGTTATAAGTTCTTCAAGAACATCTATGAAAGTGACCGGATTTGGTCCGCAAGACTTATACGGGTCTACTGTAAAAACCTTTCCGTTTTTAGTGGCAGAGAGGCTTTTGTACTTTTCCCATGTTGCCTTCTCCTCATTTCCCACTATGCCCATTGTCACTATAACGATTGCATCAGGGTTCTTAAGAAGTACGTTTTCTCGGGTTATTGCTCCGGTTGTAATATCTGTGGATATATTCACACCACCCGCCTGAACTATGAAGTCATGCATAAATGTGTTCGGAACAGCAGTAAAGAGAGGCTTAGCACCTATTTCAAAAAATACTTTCGGTCTCTTTCCCGGAGGTATTAATGCCTTCAGGCTGTCCAGCCGCCCCTTCTGTGATTTTACAATATTTCTTGCAAGAGGCTCTCTGCCGGCATATTTGCTTATCAGCATGAATTGTTCGCATATCTCGTTGTAGGAAGAGGCACTCTTAAATGATATGACTTTGATACCCAGCTTTTTCATTGCGTCTTTGACAGAGGGTTTGGTCAAACTGGTAGCAAATACGACATCCGGTTTCAGAAGGAGGACCTTTTCCACATTCACCTCTATGGCTGATGCTACGATGCTCTTCTTATCCTTCACCCCCTCAAGGCAATAGTTGGTACATCCGACCAGTTTGTCCTGAGCTCCCATCAGATAGATCATATTTGTGACAGATGGGGCGAGAGAGACAATTCTCCGGGCTGTCTGTGAATAACCAATGGTTGTCAATGAGAGTAAGACAATCAGAAGGGTATATTTTCTGAAATAATGCATAACACTACCTTTATTTTGTCAACTTTCGGGGGGGGGCTTAACATATAAGGTTCGAAGACTCTATATATCTTGCCTTTCACCCGAAAGCTACGAATACTATTTGCCGGCAGGTCTTCTGGCTTGTCCTTTCCTGGCTGCCTTCCCGCCCAAAAGGGCAGTGGCTTCAGAGAGCCAGTCATAAAAGTGGACTTACAGCTACGGGGATAGCTCCTGCATCTCACAGGATTCCCTTTTAATTCCTTTATGTTTCTTGCTATGGAAACCGGCAGAATTATTGTGACAAAATTAGGTATTTATTTCTTTCTATGCTCCTTTTTATAGTTTTTTACCATCATTCCGAAGGATTTGTCTCTTTTTCTCTTCTCTAATTCAGACAACTCAAAGAAACTTCTCTCCTTTTCCATTTTCATATAGTTATTATACAACTCCTCATTCAGTTCACCTTTGGAAAGGGCTTTGAGAACCTTGCACCCAGACTCATTGGTATGTGTGCAGTCAGTGTAACGGCAGCCCCTGGCCAAATGGTAAATTGTATCGAATGTGGTTTCCATTCCTGCGGAGGCGTTTGCTATTCCAACCTCTCTCATTCCGGGATTATCTATAAGAACAGCCCCGTTTTCAAGATAAAAGAGCTCTCTGTGTGTAGTTGTATGCCGCCCCTTGTTCGTCTGAGATCCTATCTCCCGGGTCTTCATCAGATCTCTTCCTGTCAGATTGTTTATCAATGTTGATTTGCCGACACCTGAAGAGCCCAGCAGACAATAGGTTTTCCCGGCTTTTATCAGAGAGAGAAGTTCCGGGTATCCTTTACGTGTTTCGTTACTGATAAAAACAGCAGGAATCCCGCTTATGCGATCACATATTCTCTGTCGGATCTCTTCAGCTGAACTATCTGAGATTGTATCCGTCTTTGTAATCACTATAATTGGTGAGACTTTTGACTCATTGCATATTATGAGATATCGTTCCAATCTGTTGAGGTTGAAGTCCCTGTCCACAGCCTGTACAAGCAATGCATAATCGATATTTGCCCCGATTATCTGTACATCACTTTGCTTTCCGGATGACTCCCTTTTAATGCAGGAAGACCTTGGCAATATGCTGTGAATTATTCCAAAAGAGTTATCGTAAATTTTCAAGGTAACCCAGTCACCAACGGCAGGGAAATCCTCCCTGCCTTGTGCTGTGAAACGCATGTTACCGGTAACTTCTGACTCAATCTCTCCAAACTCAGTCTTGACTATGTATAGCTCTTTGTGCTCTGCGATTACCCTGCCTTTTTCGAATCCCTCCGGTATAAAAAACTGTTCCATATCAATACTTCCTCCCGATAAAGAATGTGTAACTGTAGTAATCTTTATACTTTTCGAAGTAAGATATCTCCTCCATCATCTCCTCTACAAATCCTCTTGCAGAGTCGCTTGAATTCTGTTGTTCAAGGAACTTGTCAAAAATAGGGAGCATGGGTTTGTAGTAGTTTTCCATCCAGCAGTACTCAGGAAGCACAAAGGTTGCGACAGGCTCATAACCGGCCTTCTCCATCTGTTTTACCTTAGTTGAGGTGAAATCGATTTCCGGATAAGCGTCTGTCCAGTATTTTACAATCTCTTTAGGGGGATTTTCCCTTAACCAGGTAATCTCTGATACAGCCAAAAAACCACCGTGCTTGAGATATCTTTTCCATTCATTTATACCTCTTTCGAATCCGATATGATAAATAGAGCCCTCCGCCCAGATTAGGTCAAACTCCTCATCGCGGAAGGGAAGATTGTCCATTGAGGCAACTATGCCCTCGATTCTTTTACCAAGACTGTTTTCCCAGATTCTCTCCTGCAGCTTTTCAATCATCTGTGGGATAAGATCCACGGCTTTAATTGAAGACTTTGTATTTTCCCTGAGTGTTTGGGTCTGGCCTCCTGTTCCGCAACCGATATCGGCTATTTTGGTGTTTTCATCCATCGGTCCGACGAATTCCAGAGCCTTGATTGTCATTTCGACAGCTCCCGGTCCTTGACGGTCAATCTGCTTGAAAAAATCTGTAATTAGATTGAAATCTATAACTGGTGTAAGACACTCGTTTTTATTTGATTTATTAGTTTCCATTGTGTTGTGTAAATGTTGTCATCCATCCGGTCTGTCCGGAATGTATAATTATGTATAATGTAAGATTATTCCTCACCGACTAGTGAGGTTTTATAGGAGCCGTATGAAGGTGCGGCTCTCTTTATGCAATGTCCAACACGGAACTATGTAATGATTTAATCATAAATTGATTTATGCGGCAAATGTAATAATATTATTGAATAATTGGCTGAAGAAATCTTCCGGTAAATGATTTTTCACATTTAATAAGATTTTCAGGTATTCCCTCAAAAATAACCTCCCCGCCGGCTTTACCGCCCTCCGGTCCCATATCGATTACCCAATCGGCGTGCTTTATGATATCCGGATTGTGCTCAATAATTATAACAGTGTTGTTTTTATCTACCAGAGCACCTACAATCCGTCTGAAATTCTCTATGTCTGACATATGGAGGCCGGTAGTTGGCTCATCCATGATATAGATGCTGCTGTCATTTTTAAGCTCTGTGGCTATTTTAAGCCTTTGAGACTCGCCTCCTGAAAGGGTGCTCAGAGACTGGCCAAGTTTGAGATAACCAAGTCCGACTTCTCGGAGGAGATCGATCTGTTTCCTGATTTTATCGTTTTTGAAGAATTCCAGTGCCTGATTGACAGTCATGTCGAGGACCTCTGCTATGTTCATCGAGTTGTATTTTAAATCCAGCACCTCTTTGTGGTATCTTTTTCCTTCGCACTCATCACACACGGTTTTTACAGAGTCGAGAAAATGGAGTTCAAAGGTGAGAGTACCCTGACCATTGCATTTCAGACAGGCACCCTTTGAGTTGAAACTGAACAATGAAGCCTCTGTCTGAGTTGCTTTTGCAAACTCTTTCCTGATGAGGTCAAAGACACCGATATAGGTTGCAACATTTGCCCTCGAGGACTTTCCGATTGCAGATTGGTCTATTACAACAGCTTCAGGATGTTGTTTGACAAAACACTCATGTATCAGGCTGCTTTTTCCGCTGCCGGCAACTCCTGTAATGCATGTCGGCACACCCTTTGGTATGCGGGTACTCACACTCTTAAGGTTGTTGGCTGTGGCATTTTTGATTTCAAAAAATCCGGACGGCTCTTTTCTTTTAAAATGACATTTTTCTTCCGCGGACAAATATTTTCCGGTAATGCTATTTGTCGAGTATATTCCTGAAGGAGTGCCGTTGTATACAATATTCCCGCCGTTCTTTCCGGCCAAGGGACCTATGTCAATAATCCATTCGGCAGATTTTATTATTTCCGGATCGTGCTCCACTACAAAGACGCTGTTTCCCCTCTCTTTCAAACGGGAGAGGACTGTGAGAAGCCTCTCGGTATCCCTCGGATGTAGCCCGATTGAAGGTTCGTCCAATACGTAGAGCATGTCTGTAAGATTGCAGTCCAGTTGTCTGGCCATCTTCACTCTCTGGGACTCGCCGCCGGAAAGTGTGCTGACAGCACGGTCAAGTGAAAGGTAACCGACTCCGATTTCTATAAGCTGTTCAAGGAGAAAGCGTGCTTTACGCAATATCGGTCTCGAAATCTCATCGTCGATATCGGAGAGAAATGAGTGCAGGTCAATCAACTCCATTTCGCACAACCGGTCTATTGAACATCCTTTGATTTTTACCGACTTTGCCCTCTCGTTTATTCTGGAGCCGCCGCACACACTGCAACTCCGGTAAATGAAATATTTGGTGTAGGCGTTCTTCTCGTTTTCATCTGTCTCATCATCTGCCCTTCCGGTAACTGCTTTTTCGAGTTTTCGCGCAATACCCTCATAATACTTAGTATATGTTAGACGGCTTTTTCTCTTGTCAATCTCAAAAGGTTCTGAATACAACAATAGATTGAGCTCTTGGTCGGTAAACTCTTTCAAGGGTTTGTCATTGTCAACGATTCCAATGCTGATAAGCTCTTTCCACAAAAAACCTCCCACCTTGTAATGCGGATGGGTTATTGCTCCCTCTCTCAGAGACTTTTCCCTGTCGAGGAAAAGATCAAGATCAAGAGTTATCTCTTTACCCAGGCCGTGGCAGTGGGTACACATACCCTCCGGATGGTTGAACGAAAAATAAAAGGAAGGGCCGATAAAGGGTTTTGCAATCCTCGAGTAGAGCAGCCTGAGGTAAGTGTTTATCTCAGTTGCTGTTCCGACGGTGCTTCTCAAGTTGTTGCCCATCTTTTTCTGGTCTATTATTATAGCCGTTGAAAGATTCTGGATCTCATCCACGTCAGGCCTTGAAAGCTTTGGCATTCTTGTACGGGCAAAGGTTGAAAATGTCTCTATAAGCTGTCTTTGAGCCTCAGTGTAGATTGTGTCAAATAGGAGGGAGGACTTACCGGAGCCGGAGACACCGGTAAACACTACCAGTTTGTGTTTGGGTATCTCAAGATTTATGTTTCTGAGATTGTTTGTATGAGCGTTCTGGATTATAATGCTGTCTTGTCTCATGGATCAGAGTTTGATTTTGTTGAAGCGACAAAGGTATCAGATCCGAAAATGACAAAATTGTAAAAAAACGACAATCGGCTATTCGAAGTAGTCGGCATGACACGGTCCAAGGGCAAGAAACTCCCTCGGAGTGTATCCGGAAAGGCTTTTAAAGTCTTTTATAAAGTGAGCCTGATCAAAATATCCGTTATCGTATGTCAATCCGGTAAGATATTTGGGTCCGGCTCCGGAGAGGTTTTGTATAACGCCCTGAAAGCGGACTATGCGGATGAACTGTTTAGGAGTTTTTCCTAAATAACTGGAAAACTTTCTCTCCAGCGACTTGTTTGTAACTGAAAATTTTCCGGTAAGGTCTGAACTTCTCAATTGCCCTCTTGACTGCGTTATATACTCCACACATTTCTCAATAAGCAGGACATCGTTGTTCTTAGCCGGCCTGAAACAATCTCTGAGGAATTGCTCAATGATCATGATTCTCTCTGTAATTGACGAGGCCAGACAGACGCGCTCTTCTATCTCTTTTATCCTGGAGCTGAATATATCTGAAAGGGAGACAGAGGAATCCTCGATCTCTGATAAAGGAAAGTGATGGAAGTGAGAAGCGCCCCCGGGAAGAAATGTGACTGCTATAACGCCTGATTCACCGCGAGTTGTCACATCAAAATAATTGCAACTAATGCCGCTTGCCAAAGAGCGTGGTTGTGCAATTTGCTCTCCTGAATTTTTGACGAAAAATGGGTTGCGATAGTGAAACATCCACTCTATATTGCCTGTAGGTATAACCCGTTCACACACCTCCCCGTCTGAAGCTTCTGCTTCGAGGATCCAGTAATGCCTTATATATTGGGCTAAAAAGCCTGACGGCTTTATATACTGAAAGTGCATATGATTATTGTTTACAGATAAAAATATACAAAATTGCAGGAAGTGGAGTAAAGGGGCGGATAAATTAAAAACCTGCAAATCATACGACTTACAGGTTTTTAGTTTTTTTGAAATCAATTTGTCGGGGTACTCCGACTCGAACGGAGGACCCCCTGCTCCCAAAGCAGGTGCGCTAGCCAACTGCGCCACACCCCGATTTATAAGAACGATCCCTCTCTTGAAAGGGAGTGCAAAGATATGGACTAAAAATCAATTTGCAAATTTTTTTTATAAATCCGCTGTTATAATATTCCACTCTAAGCCAATACCTATATATTCAAACATATTAAAAGAAAAGCGATTGAAAATCAACCGCTTTGGATTTAATACGTAATGAATCCATTTACAATGGCTTAACCGGTATGCATATATCCAGCACAAATTTGCCTTTGGCATCATCTTCACTTGAGTTGTAATATAACTCATACGGATTGCCCTCTCTAGGCTGTTGGCCGCTTTCTGTGAGCCACAAGCACATGGTATTCCAAGCCTTTTCAAATCCAGTTACATCAATCTCAAACCGACCGACAGCATATCGTCCTCCCTCAATTTTCATCTTGCCTATCTCGCCCTCTGTTTTCACATCCTTTTCTACTGTGATACAGGCACTCTGACGAACTTGTTCAATCGCTGTTATGGAAGGATCGTCATGATAAACGGTAATGGTTTTGGTTGCCGGGAAATTCAGTAAACCCCTCGGGCCGGCCCACTTCATCAACTTCTCGTAAGCCTCTCCGATCTTGTTAAACTGCCCTGTATGTCTGCAATATATGACGTTTAATGCAGGCATCTCTTTGATTTCGATTTTAGTCTCCATAAAAATTAAATTTGAGTGATTAAATTGATTTATCTCATCACTGCAAAGTTGATCTCTAAAATCCGGGTAGTGTTGATTTATCTTGCTCCTGAGTTGACCATTCTTGCTAAAATATAAGCCGTTTTTTGCAAAAACGGCTTTTTCTGTATCTCTGTACTCTTTGGCAGTCACCCCAAAATATTTTCTGAATGTTCGGCTGAAATGGGCTACGCTGCCAAATCCACAATTATATGCAACCTCACTTATTGCAACATCTTCGTTTACAAGTAGTCGTGCGGCTTTTTCTATTCTGACCCTTTGAATGAAGGCATTGACAGGCTCATTTGTAATAGCTGTGAATATTCGGTGAAAATGAAAAGGGGAGAAACAGGCAACCTCGGAAAGTTTGTCAAGAGAGAGCTCATCATTTATATGCTGCTCAATATAATCTGTTACCCTATTAATTCTTGCCGTGTACTCCTGCCGGCTCCGGTTTTTTGTATTCATTCTTGAAAGATTCACTTTTCTGAGATCGATTAAACCTTTTTCATTACTGCATTCCAGGTATTAATCAGAGTATGACCATCGTATAACGCCCCATGTGCAAAACATGTATTATCTTCTCTTCTAATAATCTCGAATCCGTTCAGCTCGGTATCCTGAATTGTAAATTTTGAAAAAATGAGATTTCTGTCAATGTTGAAAACCCCTTTTAAAATACCGAGTTCAGGATTCATGGATTCAAACTTATATTCGTTATCAGAAGCCAATCCTATCACATAATCATTAGTAATCTCTGTCTCACCGAACATAGTCCGGCTGTTGTTTATAACAATTTGCTCTTTCACATCAATATTTGATTCGCCATTGCCTTTTGATATGCTACCGTCCGGATACACAAATTCTGTCTCTGTAATCCACCGGGCAGTTTCGGATAATAAATGGTTCATAATTATTTATGTTTTTTGACAATTCTAAAAGAGTTGAAAAAATCTGACATTTTTCGGTTGTTATCTTTATTTGGATATGTTATGACTCCGAGAGAGTATAAATACTCATCGATGTAAAACACACGATAAACCATAAGAAATTCACCTTTAGAGAAATAACATTTGTACTCTTTACCCAACCTATTTTTGTAAAACACATCGTTGATTGAAATCAGCTCCCCATTTACTGATTGTAATGAATTATCAATGCATTTTTTGTAAAACTTATTTAATTCATAAATTTCATCCTGATTGACAACCTTTGTCGGATATTTAGTCTGAAGTGAAACATAGACAATATTGTCGGAATCTTCATTGGTTTCCAGTGTCTGGATATTAATAGTCAATTTGCCGTATTCAGAATCAATGAGTTTATTTTCTATCGCGGGTTTAGAAGGAAAATCAATTAAATATTTTTGCGCAACCGAATCGCTCGGGACAATAAAATTTCCCTTGGTAGTATTGATTAGGTTAAACGAATCAAAATAATTGTTTATAGACACATTATGGTTCTGATCTTCTCTTGAAACCACAGATAATTGATATAAAGAGCTATTTACCAGGAATACGCGGAACTCAAGAAACATGTTTGTATTAGTATTCTTCCACTTGAAGATCTTTCCGGGATAGCCCTCCTTTTCAACTAATGAAGATGACAGAAGCACAAATTCCTTATCGTCAAACAATTCACTCTGGGAAGAGTTGATAAATCCTTCGACAACAGACAGCAGAGAGTCAGAGCATATATACTCGGAAGGATATTTTGTTAAGCTTAGCCCATAGTATTTGTTTTCATGTAAAGTATCTTCAACATTGATTTCCCAATTATATGTCACGATAGGAGTGTCCTGCAAAAATGAGGTGTCTGCGGATATACTTGGTTGTTGGAAAAAATCGATTCTAAAATTTTTATCGGGATAATTGTAGGATTTCCATCCATCCTGACCATAGGAACAGACACAAAGCGCTGAAAGAAAAAGTGTTAAAAAAGCAGGTAATTTTCTCATTTTTAATTATTACAAACAATTCATGTTTCAAATATGATTAACTCATATTTCTCCGGGGAAAGATCAATAACATGCGGCAATTATCTTAACCGCATCTTAGACAATGAAATGTAAAGTTATGACATTTGGAATAAATGTCAATTATAATAGTGTAAAAATTAGAATTGTAAAAAATCGCTACAGCACCTCGTTAAGCAATGCTGCAAGGCGATACCCGGCTCTTAGAACCATGTCACGACCCAGCGGTCCGAAGACCTGTAGTTGCTCTTTTGTGATTTTGCTGTCTGGCTCGGGCTCAAAGACGGGGTCAAGGCGGCTTGTAATATCACGGCACCAATCCTCAATGCTGCCTTTCTGTATCTCTTTCTGCCAGCGGACTGCCTCTTTTTTGCCTAATGATCCGTTAATGCACGGGTCGCAATAATATGCAAAATCTGCAGGTCCCCCAATATAACGATCAACCAGAATATCAGTATCCCAGATATTATGGTACCTTATTTCCTTGCCATTATAGATAACGTTGTATTTTAAATCATTGCGGTCACGCTTGTCGGTAAAGTGGACATGTGAAGGACAATGCATGTCTCCAACCAGGTGAACAACCATTTGAAGGGCGAGTTTAACCTCCTCGGCAGAATGACTCTTTCTGTTTCTGAGAATTTCCGCATATTTTTTTATTGCCCAAATACATTCCCCCTTGTCAACATTAAGGTAATTACCGGATGCGTCAGCCATCCACCCATGAGGTATGGTGCTCCATACTCTTCCTTTGTCATCGGTGCTGTAAAATGCTCCAAAGCTGAATGCTTTACCATCAGGGCCTTTGAGCACAGGAGCCCCATCAACAATTATATACTCACCCTCTTCCAATGGGACACAAATTTTATATCTATCTTCATCAGGAAAGGCTGCATGTTCGATAAGACTCTCTTTTTGATATATTTCTTGTACAGCTTTGCGAGCGGCCCTTGAGAGATGTTGCTCTGCTATATATGCAATTGTTGCATGATTGCGTCGGCCGAATGCGTTTGCATTCACACAATTAAAAAGGCTGATTATTAATATCGATATGATAATAAAACGTTTCATGTTTTTGAATTTGCGCCAAATATATAAAAATTCCATGCTATCTTTGCAAAATATGGTGAAGCGTGTTACGATAAAGGATGTTGCAAAAGAGGCAGGAGTATCAATCGCTCTTGTTTCTATGGTTTTAAACTCAAATATTGGCCCGGATGGAAAACCGAACTGCCCTGTAAGAAAAGAGACAGCAAAACGAATACTCAGAGCAGTGGCAAAACTGGGTTACATACCAAACAAGGCTGCAGCATCGATTCGAAGTGGAAGGACATACACTATAGCTGTAATTACATCCGACATCTCCAGTAGCTTTTTCTCTGAAATATCCAAGTATATAGAGAATCTGGCATATGACCAGGGTTACAATATAATTTTTGCAAGTTCTGACGAAAACCCGGTGAAACTTTCAAAAGTCGTGGATTCCGCAATTCGTCTTGGCGTTGAAGGAATGATTGTAGTGCCCTCTCCAAACGGAGAAGCTACTTTTAATAAAATTTCAGGACTTGAAATACCTATTGTATTCCTTGAGAGGGATGTGCCTGATTTCCCTAAAGCAGGAAGGGTTCTTCTGGATAATCCAGAGGCAATCAGATTATCTTTATCAGAGCTGTACGATTCAGGATATCGTAAAATTGAGCTGCTTGCAAACGATATGAATATCAGTACCATCCAAACCCGTGTAGAAGGTTACCGTAGAGAAATGATAAAATGGGGACTAGAAGAGAATATTCATATAAACTATGTAAAGAACGGATCAAAAGCTGAACAGGTTGAAGATTTGCTTCGTAGTGCAAAAGCCCGGGGAGCAGAGGCATTGTATTTGACTTCCAATACAATTACCATTCTGACTATGATTGCAATAAAGAATCTTAAACTAAAAGTGCCACAAGATATAGCATTTGTCGGATTCGACTATTCTCCGTTTTATGAAGTCTATGCGACGTCTGTTTCATACATACATGAGTCAGCAGAGCAACTTGCATATGAGTCTTTCAAAATGCTTGTTGACATGATTGAGAACAATGCAGAAGCCAGTACTGTTGTTTTGACCCCTGAGCTTATAAAAGGGAATTCGTCGAAAAAGTTCTAAAAAATTCAAAAAATCATTAAAACGTTTAAATTTATTTTTATATTTGCATAAAGTATTAATTGAAACGTTTTAATTGAGTCGTGTCTGAAAAAGCTATTACCTTAAATAAAGAGGTTCCCGTTGTCGGAAAGTATGATGTCGTAGTATGCGGGGGTGGACCTGCAGGATTTATTGCAGCAATTGCATCATCACGAGAAGGTGCAAAAACCGCAATTGTTGAGCAGTATGGGTTTCTAGGTGGCATGGCAACCGCCGGTCTTGTGAACCCATTGAGCGTATTTACCTATAATAATGAAAAAGTAATCGGAGGGATTCCCTGGGAGTTTATCGAGCGTTTACAGGGAATGGGAGGTGCTCTTGTCGAGAAACCACTGGGAAACGTAGCGTTTGAGCCGGAGTTGTATAAACTTTGTTGCCAAAGGATGATGATTGAGGCAGGTGTGGATATGTATATGCACTCATATATCAGTGGATGTGTCTGTAATGGAACATCTGTCAGCCATATAGTCATTGAGAACAAGAATGGATCTGAGGCTCTTGAAAGTAATATTTTTATCGATTGTACTGGTGATGCAGATTTAGCTGCAATGGCCGGAGTTCCGATGCAACACGATCAGGACAATCCTCTTCAGCCTCTTTCTACATACTTTGTATTGGGTGGCGTTGATACAGAATCAACAATTATAAAAGAGGCCATGCATCACAATAAACAGGGTGTTAACTGCCACTGTATGCCGGTTCGGGAAAAATTACTTGCTCTTCGTGAGTCTTTGGGAATTCCCGAGTTCGGTGGCCCTTGGTTCTGTACCACACTTCAACCGGGGGTTGTTACTGTCAACATGACCCGTACATCTGGGAATGCATGCGATAACCGCGATTTTACACGAGCTGAATCAGAATTGAGAGAAGATGTGTTTAAAATGGCCCAAATCCTCAAAGAAAACTTTGAAGAGTTTAAGGATAGTTACGTAACCCATGTTGCAGTTCATGCCGGAATCCGTGAAACCCGCCGTATAAAAGGTGTTTACACCATTACCGGAGAAGAGTATCTTAATGCGTTTCGCTATCAGGACACTGTTTCGAGAGGTGCTCACCCAATTGATATTCACGTTGCAAGGGGTGCGACACAAAATGTCACATTCCTTAAGACACCGGCATTTGTGCCTTATAGGGCTTTGATAGCCGAGAATTACCCGAATCTTATTGTTGCAGGCCGTAGTATAAGTGCAGACAAGACAGCTTTTGCCTCTCTGAGAGTTCAGGCAAGTTGCATGGGTATGGGTCAGGCAGCCGGAGTTGCTGCGGCAATATGCGCCACTGTAAAGTGTAATGTACAGGGTGTGAATATTGATGTACTGACTGAGAAATTGAGATTGCTTGGAGCAGCTATTTAATGATAATTAACTGATAACTATATGGGAAGCCTGGATTACATCGTAATTTTATTCTATTTCATCGGCTTGATTGCCGTAAGTATGGTCGTGTCACGGAAGATCAAGAGTTCCGAGGATATGTTTATTGCCGGTCGCAACTCTTCATGGTGGCTGTCCGGTATTTCGTCATATATGACAATCTTCTCTGCAAGCACTTTTGTGGTTTGGGGTGGAGTGGCCTATAAATCAGGCATTGTAGCCGTAGTTGTAGCTATCTGTCTGGGATTTGCCTCCTTAATTGTAGGACGGTGGATTTCCGGGAAATGGAGAAAACTACGAATCAAATCTCCCGGGGAATTCCTTACAGTACGTTTTGGACATGGGACAGTAAGTTTCTATACTATTTCCGGTATTATCGGCCGTGCAATACATACGGCAATCGCCCTTTACGCCGTTGCCGTTGTTATGTGCGGGTTAATAAAGGTTCCAGACGGGAGTTTCCTGGCCTCTTCAGGGCTCACAGGAGATTCTGCAGCAGGTTATCTGAGCATATGGTGGGCATTGTTAATCCTTGGAGCCGTTACCCTTGTCTATACTATCGCAGGTGGTTTTCTAGCCGTGCTGATGACAGATGTTATTCAGTTTGGTGTTTTGTTAGCCGTTGTCGTGTTTATGATTCCGCTATCATTCAATGCTGTTGGCGGGGTTGGAGAATTTTTAAGCAGAGCATCGGAAATTCCCGGATTTTTTTCCGGAACGTCAGAGAACTATACGTGGGTATGGCTTTTCTTATGGATATTCCTCAATGTGGCAATGATTGGCGGAGACTGGCCTTTTGTTCAGCGCTACATCAGTGTGCCGACTGTAAAGGATGCAAAGAAGAGTACATATCTTATAGCATTTTTTTATTTCCTGACACCTCTTATCTGGTACCTTCCAACAATGATTTACAGGGTTATGGAGCCGGGGCTGGCTCTTGATGTTGACCCAACTGCCATGACTTTCAACGGAGAACATGCTTATGTCAATATGAGTAAACTGGTTCTTATGAACGGTGTGGTCGGAATGATGCTTGCAGCTATGCTCTCTGCCACTCTCAGCAATGTATCCGGCACGCTGAACGTTTACGCAAATGTGTTTACCTATGAAATCTGGGGACACTCAGAAAAAAATAAAAGAGCGGATGAGAAAAAACGAATTCGTGTAGGACGTACTTTTACGTTTATATTCGGACTGGCGATCTTGGGAATCTCTCTTCTTGTTCCTTTTGCGGGCGGAGCTGAAAGGGTTGTTGTGACAATTTTGACAATGGTTATCTGCCCTCTGTATATTCCTTCGATATGGGGTCTTTTCTCAAAAAGACTCAGTGGCAATCAACTCATTTGGTCAATGGCTGTTACCTGGGTTGTAGGCTTCGCAGCCAAATTCACTATACCGACGAGCGTTCTCAGTGGAAGCCTTCTAGAGTCTATAAGCGGTATGGTATTGCCGGTGGTAATCCTCCTTTGTATGGAGCTTTGGTCCAAATCCAAAGGTATTACAAATAAAGGCTATGAAGCAATTGAAAATTATACCGATCCGAATGCCGAGATTGAGCCGGGTGTCGAGATAAAGAAATCGGTGAAGGGATACTCGCACATGGCAATAAGTGTTTTTTGCATAACCATTGCAGCTATTGCCCTGCTCCTTATTGGCCTGATTGTCGTGGAAGATCCTAAAACACTGGCAGTAAAGAATATTGTAATGTGGTTTATCGCATCAATACTCATAATGGTGACAGGATACATGGTTTATCGCATTGTTGATAATAAACGAAAATGAAAAAGACGTTAACGTTTCTTCTCCTCGCACTTTCGATAACGTCTACGGCGCAGGGACAGCTGTTGGTGAAACCGGAGCAGCAGGTTGAGTGTTCTGTTTGGTTCAACAAAGGTGACATACTCAACTCAGAAGGGAAGAAGATCAGCCAACAAGGTATGGAAATTTGGGGTGACCACATTTTCTCTCTGATGGACAAAGGTTACTGTAATGTTTACAGCTTTTCAAAACGGGATACCCTTCCAATAGCACAATTCAAACTTGCTTCGTTTGGTTATGACAATCATGCCAACAACGCAAGTTTTGGAACAGAGACAAAACCCGGTGCAACTTTTCCTCTTCTCTACATAACAAATGGCAAGGTTGGAAGTGATATTGAATGGACCTGTTTTGTTGAAAGTATAACAAAAAAAGGCAAGAGATTCACTTCAGAAATTGCCCAGACTATTGTCTTAAACGGGAGTGATTGGGCATCCCTGGGTTATACGCCGATTTTCGGTGCACCGTCATGGATGGTGGACCGGGAAAGAGGTTTTCTCTGGGTATTCTCAGCACGTAAGCGCACGGTTATAAGTGTCACAAAGAATGCGTGGGAGAACCAATATATTGCAACTAAATTCCGAATCCCGTTATTGTCTGAGGGTAAAGTTATCCGTCTTTCAGGAGCGGATATTCTCGATCAGGTAGTTTTCCCGTTTGACGTATGGGCTACACAGGCAGGTTGTGTCCATGACGGCAAAATATATTACTGTTTTGGTTTTGGGAAGAAATATGAGCTTACAACATCACGTATAAGAATATATGATACAGACAGACGTGTTATAAGCAATCGATATGAACTAGATAACGAAGTGCCTGAAGAGATGGAAGATCTTGTTGTACGAGACGGTTGGATGTATGTCAATACAAACAGCAGACGGGTGTACAAAGTCTCTTTGCCGAAGGTTGCCTCTCTTCCGCTTACAGCTCTTGATGAAATACGTCAATGCCCGGAAAAAGCCGGAGGCACATATTTTATTGATACTTTTTCTGATCCGGATTCAACCCCTTCTCCGGAGGGATACGAGCCTTTTTATATCAGTGGATATTTCCGTCACGGAGCACGTCAGATAGATGATGACAAAACATACAAAATTGTTTATGAATCATTAAAAAGTGCACACGAGACGGGAAATCTGACAGAATTCGGAGCGGCGGTATGGAATCGTCTGGAGCAGTTTTGGCCAAACCTTCAAAATAGAGAGGGAGATCTTACAATGATAGGATACCGTCAGGTGAAGGCTCTCGGTCAAAGAATGGCAGATAATTACCCTACAGTTTTTAACGGGAATCCTTCTCTCAAGACTTTTGCAACAAATATTCTCAGAGTCACAGCGTCAATGGGCGCTTTCAATCAGGGAGTGCAATCCCGTCGCCCGGATTTGCAGTGGAGTCTGGTTGGTTATTCAAAATCATATCTACCGTTCCTGAATCCTTATACCGGTGAGTGTCCCGGAAATTTGGAAATAGACCAGATTTTAAGAGACAAGCGTGGTGAATGGTACGGAAAATACAAGGATTATTGCCTTTCAAAGATTGATACTGATGCATTTTTATCAAGGTTGTTCAAAAATCCAGAGTGTGTTAAAACCCTCTATGAGCCACTTGATTTGGAGTTCCGTTTCTGGCTTCTGGCATCTCTTACCCAGTGCCTTGACATACAAGTGCCTTTCTGGGATTTATTTACACCGGAGGAGACACTGGCTTGGTATACTTGTGAGGCGTACAAAAGCTATATGCAGAAGGGACCGCATCCTGTCAATCAGGGACGTGGCTGGGGTTTAGGCTCGCGTGTATTTCGCGACATAATCAATACATCAGATAAGGAAATTTCTGCCGGTCGTAATGGTGTAAACCTGCGCTTTGGACACGATGCTGTGATTATGTCTCTTTTAACAGTAATGCAGGTGAACGATTGGGATTCGCAAACGAATTCACCGGAAGAGGCAGCTCAGCTTTGGAAAATGTGGAATATCCCAATGGCTTCCAACATCCAGCTTATCTTTTACAGGAGCGGAAAAAATCCGGAGATTCTCGTAAAAGTAATGCTTAATGAGAAGGTGTGTAAGCTCCCTTTAAATTCTTCGTTTGGATTCTATTACAAATGGTCTGACATATTTAAGTATTATTCAGATCGTTGTGATTATATCGAAAAAAATTACTTAACCAATTATAAACTATAACGGGAATGAAATTAAGAAAACTCATCCTCGCGGGTCTTGCGCTATTGGCGCTTGGATCCTGCCAGAAGGAGACAGAGCCGTTCATGATGCTTTCTGCTAAGAAAGTCAGCGTGTCAGCAGATGGAGGTGCTGTTTCTTTCGATCTTTCTGCCAACGTGTATTATCGCGTTTTGGTAGATGACAACTGGATGTCCATTATGGACAAGACTGAGGCCGGAGATGTAACGACTTACAATCTCACCATCGCGCCAAACACAGAAACAACACCGAGAGAAGGTACCATTCGTTTTATCGGTGACGGTGTAACTCCGCTGAAGTTCATTATCTCTCAGGCAGGAGTAGTCCCAAGGGGTGTAAATCCTTCCTCAATCATTGTTAATCCTGAAGTAACAAGTGCCAAATTTACTGTTCTCGGGGACAAGCCTTGGACAGCAAGCTGTGCCAATCCTGATTATAAGCTAAGTAGTCAGAGCGGCATAGGTGAAATGGAGGTTAATGTTACCTTCCCTGCAAATGAAGAGTATACAGATAAAACAGCTACAATTGAAGTTGTAATTGTAGGAGAGAAATATACTGTCTCGATCACACAGAAAGCGTTGGGTAAACCACAGGGAATACTTGCAGACTGGGCGTTGGGTCAGATTAAAGAATCATCGACTACTTATTTTGCAGATACAGATCTTCAGACCACTCCCGGAACGGGGAACAAATATATTCCTGCGAGTACAGGCAACGGAAAGATTGAATATTACGCTTGTGAAAGAACTCCGGATTACACTCTAAAAGCCGGATATAACTGCAAACGTCTTGTGGGCAGTAACGGGGATCCATATGTAGAAGGCACTATTGTCGGCGATTATTGGTCGGTAACCGGTGAATATGTAAGAAATATTCCTGCCGGAACTGCCATTGATTTCTATTTTGTCACCAAGTTCGGAACATATGTCTCAAACTACTGGCTTGTTGAATATCTGGATGGTTCTACTTGGAAACCGGCCTTGCAAACAAGTACCATCACTGAGTCTGCTACTATCAGCGGAGCGACAGGGTTGGCACTTGCTTCTCCATATTCAGCCCAGATTACATACAATGTAACCGGTACACTTGACAACACAGGTAACGGTGCATATCATGCAGTTAAGGGAACATTCACCATTTCTGCTCCGATGAAGTCTATCAAACTCAGATTTAAGCCGATGGGAAGAGTTGGATTTAAAGATGGAAGATATATAGATTATATCAGTCAAAGTTGCCAGTCCCGTTTCTCTGCACAACACGTAAGCAATCCTGACGGAACGCCTGTAAAAGAATATAACGAGCATGTAACACTCAAATTTGCAGAATAATGAAAAAGAGCATAATATTAAGTATTATCCTGATTGTTGCACTGCCTTTTGCAGCATTCGCCCAGAACACTCTGAAGGGAACAGTCAAGGATGCGACCGGTCCGGTCATTAGCGCGGTTATTCTTAATCAGAATAATAGCAAGTGGGCAACGACAGACCAGAATGGAAACTATACCCTGGATGGGGTTAATAAAGGAGACAAACTCAAAATTTCCTGTCTGGGTTACGCCACCAGAACCATTGAATGGAATGGTGAGAATCCACTTACCATTATTGTCGAAGAACAAGGTTTTGAACTAAACGAAACTGTAGTCATCGGTTACGGAGCAGTTAAGAAAAAAGACCTCACAGGCTCTGTTGGTGTTGTAAATAGCAGCATTCTTGAACAACAAAGTAAATCTCAGTTGTCTCAGAGTCTACAGGGTGCAATTCCGGGACTTGTGGTTACCCGCTCAAGTAGTATGCCGGGAGCGAGTGCCTCTATTCAGGTCAGAGGTGTTACAACCATCTCAGATTCTAGTCCGCTTATACTTGTAGACGGAATGGCTGTAAACAGTATTGACAATGTTGCCTCAGAAGATGTGGAGCAGATTACAGTGCTTAAAGATGCCGCTTCTGCTTCAATATATGGAGCACGTGCAGCGGCCGGTGTTATCCTTATTACAACAAAATCTGCCCGTGAAGGTGATGTGCAGATTGGCTACAACGGAGAGGTTTCTGTAGTTAAGGCAACAGAGCTGGCAAGTTATCTGACCGATCCATACAACTATATGACCATGTTCAATGAGTACAAGTGGAATGATGCCGGAAATCCTATAGGTGGCGACTACCAGCAATACTCACAGGATTACATTAATAATTACAAGACAAACAATGCTCTTGATCCTATCAGCTATCCTGATTTTGACTGGAAGTCCAATATTCTAAAGAAACAGGCATTACGTCACAGTCACAATCTGACTCTGACATATGGTAATAAAATAATAAAATCCAGGGCATCAGTCTCGTATGATAAGTCAGACGCACTATATCAGGGTTCTAACCATGAGCGTTTAATGGCTCGTGTCCGTAATTCAATAAACTTTGCAAAAAACTGGTCCGGATCATTGGATTTTTCTCTTAAACATGCTGTTAAAAATGATCCTCAAACCGATAGCCCTATCAAAGCTGCAAATATGTATCCTTCAATTTATGCTGGTTTGTATCCCGATGGCCGTATTGCAGAAGGAAAGACTGGCTCCAATACCCTGGCTGCACTCCTTGATGGTGGAAATCAGATAAATGGTAATGACTACATTACAGGAAAAGCATCTATTAGCTGGAAGCCTCTGGCCGGATTTGACTTGACAGCAAGTTTAACACCAACTTACAGTTTCACCAAACAGAAGGACTTCATCAAGACCATCCCTTATTATGATGCATATGACACAGATGTCCTTCTCGGTTATGTGAGCGGTTATACTGCAACTGGTCTTACTGAAACAAGATCTGATGCCAAGACAATGGAGACTCAGGTAATTGCAACATATGACAGGACTGTGGCAAATGATCACAGTATTAATCTAATGGCCGGTTATGAGGACTATATGTACACTTATGAGACCATGTCTGCAAGCACAAATGACATGGAACTTCGAAATTATCCATATTTAGACCTTGCAAACACCAATAATCTTGGCGTGAGGGGCGGCTCTTATCAGAATTCATATCGCTCTTTCTTCGGCCGTTTGATGTACAATTATAAAGGCCGCTACTATATGCAGCTGAACGCACGCGGAGATGCATCATCCCGTTTCCACAAGGACTACAGATGGGGATTCTTCCCTTCAGCCTCATTAGGTTGGGTTGTTACTAATGAAAGCTTTATGCAGGACATAACCCCTGTCAACTACCTAAAAGTCCGCGGATCAATAGGTTCTCTTGGTAATGAAAGAATAGGAAACTACCCATACCAGTCAAGTATCAGTTTCAACAAAGCAATGATGTATGATGCTAATGGCCAGAGTGTAATGTCTCAGATGACAGGAGCCCAGCTTAATTATGCAGTACGTGACATTACCTGGGAAACAACATACAGCTGGGATTTAGGATTGGATGCGGCCCTTTTTAGAAATCGCCTGAATGTAACTGCTGATTACTATTTCAAAGAGACCAGAGATATGCTTCTTGCTGCGGAGATTCCTACTTTTACCGGATTTGAAGCACCTGATCAGAATGTCGGAACAATGCACACCCGCGGTTGGGAAGTAAGTATTGGATGGAAAGATAACATCGGGGACTTCAGTTATGCGGTCAGCGCCAATCTGTCAGATTACAGATCTGTAATGGGTGATCTGGGTGGAAAAATGGTTATAAACAGTGATGGTACTATAATTAAAGAGGGTGAGGAATATAGAGCATGGTACGGTTATAAATCAGACGGATTGTGGCAGACAAATCCTACAGGAAGTGATGCTGTAATTATTGCAACTACATCTGCCGGTGATGTTAAATATGTGGACCTTTCCGGTGATGCAGGTACACCTGATGGTAAGATTACAGCAACCTACGACAGGACAACCCTTGGCAGCTCTCTTCCACATTATGTGTTTGGCGGTACTATCAGCCTTGGCTGGAAAAACTTCACTCTTTCTGTCCTCTTCAATGGTGTTGGAAAACAAACCAGCCTTGTTACACAAGATATGGTACGTCCATTCATGGCACAGTGGCTCTCTGGCCCCGGGGTCCTTCTAAACAGTAACGGAACCAGGGACTATTGGAGTACTTACAATACTGAACAGCAGAATATGCACGTTCATTATCCTCGTCTGAGTTACACTTCTGCAGAGAAAAGTAATTATGAGGTATCGGATTATTGGTTAATGAACGGTGCATATTTCCGCTTTAAGAATATAAACGTATCATATAAAGTTCCGCAGAAGGCTCTCGACAAGATGGGTATAAAGGGACTTCGTGTATATTTCAACGCAGATGATCCGTTCTGTATAGACAACTATCTAAAGGGGTGGGATCCGGAAGCCGGTCCTTCAACCTATATTGCAAAGACATTCACCCTAGGTGTTGACCTTAATTTCTAATTATCATGAAAAAGATATTATACACAATAATTGCAGTGATAACCATTTCATTATGCAATTCCTGCGCAAAGCTCGATCTCAACCCTCTTTCAGAGGCATCCAGTGAAAACTGGTACTCAGATCCTACAGAATTGGTGATATCACTCAACGACTTTTACCGCGATTACCTTTGGGAGGTTGAAAGCGGCTATTGGACAGACCGTAGAACAGATGACTGGAGTCAGCGTGATTATATATATGAACTTGCAAACGGCAGTGCTGTAAGTACCTGGAGCTATAACTCTTATTGGACAAACACCTACAAAGGCATAAGCCGTGCTAATCGTATTCAGGAATCAATTAAGAAATTAAGAGATAAGTATTCCGAATCAGAACTGAATCCACTCCTTGCCGAAGCTTTATTCTTCAGGGCATACTTGTATTCGCGCCTTATCACACTTTATGGAGATGTCCCATTTTATACAGGGTATCTATCAATTGAGGAGGCATTCAAGATGGGCCGCATCCCTAAAGATACCATTATCAAGCAAATATATGAAGATTTCGACTATGCGGCCGAATATCTCCCTGAAGAGAACAACTCTGGAAGTGTAACACGTGTTAATAAGGGTGCCGCCCTGGCTTTAAAAGCGAGATGGGCACTTCAGTTCGGTGATTACGCAACAGCTCTTTCAGCATCGGATGCTTGTATTAAACTTGAGAAATATTCACTCTATCCCAATTTCGGAGAGTATTTCCGCGACAAGAAAATTAATTGTGAAACCATTTTCACGGTTCCTCATTCAGCAAGCCTTGAGCTTACCTCTGCCGGTAAACCGGATGTCCAGAGTATAAAAAGCTTTACTTTAAGGATTGCAGGAGGAACAGCAACAGCTCAACCATCATGGGAGCTTCTTGCAGCATTTGATTGTACTGATGGTAAGCCGATTGACGAATCTCCTCTGTTTGATCCTCACAACCCATTCAAAAACCGTGATCCTCGTTGTAACGAAACATTTGTAGAACCTGGCACTGCTGTATACGGATTCATTTTTGACCCTAGTCCCGGTACTATAAATGTTCTGAATGTCACTACCGGAGTAATGGTAAAGAACAAAGACAACAAGGTAAATGACCAATATGCTGCCTATAACAGTTGTTGCCTGAAGAAGGGTGCTCAGGACGACTGGGTATCCACATACAATGAAAATCCTACGGTAATAATGCGCTATGCAGAGGTTCTCCTTATATATGCCGAGGCTAAGATTGAACTGAATCAGATTGATGCAACAGTAGTTAATGCAATCAACGATGTACGTGCCCGTGCTTATGGCGTGCCAAGAGCGCAGGTAAGCAAATATCCTGCTGTAACAGGAAGTGATCAGGCTGAACTTCGTCGTCAGTTGAGAAAAGAGAGAAGAGTGGAATTTGCATGGGAAGGTCGCCGCTATTTTGATCTTCTTCGCTGGGGCTGGCTTGAAAAGGCCTACAGCCACAACATGTACGGCCACTTGAATCAGGAAGGTATCAAGAGTTATTATGCTTCAGGAAAATGGTTCTGGCCTGAGACCCCTGAGATTGACGAGGATGGTTTTGCCAACTTTGCGCCAATGTTTGAAAAAGGTTACATTATGCAATACGGCGAACGCAAGTTTGATCCAAAATCTTACCTGTGGCCAATACCAAATACAGACATTCTTATAAATAAAAACATAATACAAAACACCGGATATTAGAAACTATGAGTGTAGATGAAATTCTGTTGAGGAGCAGGTATACTCCTTTAAAAAATGTTCTTTCTTATGACATTTTCGATACCGGCTTAAATGGCTGGATGACGTTAATGCCAAATTTTACAGAGTATCCTGACTTCGATGTGCCTAAAACACTGGTCTGCAAAGACCAGTGGCCTCCCGTGATGCTTAGCTCTGCGACATTCCGTTATCCCGGAACGCATGGTGCAATGTCCGGGACATATTCTCTCAAACTCTCCACAAGACCTGTAGCAGCACCATATACAGAGAAGCCTGCTGAAGGATGCCTTGGACATGCTATTAAACGCATGTCTTTTTATCGCCCAGGCAGCAGATTTCTCCAGATAGAATGCTGGTTTAGTTACACAGCAGAACAGGATGTTGTAGATGGCGGAGAACGCCCTCAACCAGGACTCCATGAAAGCTCAATAAGAAATTTCGGAATGGGTTTTGACATTCAGGTTAACGGGAAACGCTCCCATGTTGGTCTCCGTTATTTGAATGCCGTTGATGGCAGGATGGTCAGGAAATGGCAATATGAGCTGTCAAGCGACGATATTACCGATAAGGACTGGGCATTTGGACTGGAAGGAGACTGGTGTAAAAAAGGCGTTGACCCTTGGTGGTTTGGACGCCGTTTCCCAAATGGAGATCATGATGGTTTCAAGGACCTTCCCGACGGGCATCAGCAACTAATATACAATGAGACAGACTGCAAGCTTAACTGGCAGTACATGCGTCTCAAAGTAGACACTGAACTCCGTGAGTATGTCGATTTCCAGTGTCAGGACAGGATATGGGATATGAGAGGCATAAAATCCGATTTAACAGATGCATATGGTCGTATAGACAATCTTATCAATCCTTTGTTTTGGGTGGAAACAGACACCAACAGACGAGTTTTCCTTTATATTGATTCAGTAGTAGTATCCCAGGAGTAATATGAAAAATTTTAATGACTCTCACCTAGAGGTGAAAAAGTTCTTTTCAGGCACTTTCGAAACTCATCCTTATGAGGTTGGTTGGGCCGATGAGGCAATATTTTTTGTGATGGTTGAAAAAATTAAAGATGATCCGACCTTCACTGCACAGGTACAATTGTCCCAGGATGGAGTGCATTGGGCATCCGATGGTAGTAATCCTGTAGCATTAAAAGGATTAGGATTACATGTAATTAAAGTTCAACCTAATTTTGGCAACTATCTTCGACTTGCTGTCAACATAACAGGCGGAGAGATGTTCTTAAATTTACATATATCATGCAAAGGATAAGGCTGATAATTATCTTAGTGATACTTTCATTACCTGTATGGGGTTGTGGAAAGGACAATCAAAGAACTCCACCGGAAATTCATCAACCGGGCGGGGGCGGTTCTGAATTGAACAAGCCTGTATCTGTATGGTCGGAAGGTGTGATGGATATTCATTTCATAAACACAACAGACGGCGAAAGTATATTTGTTATTTTTCCGGACAAAACACAGATGCTTATTGACTGTGGCAGCTCAACGGCTACCACAGGCAAGACGCAGATGGACATGAGGTGGAATCCTGCAGAACTCGGAAGCACTTTGATTACTTCATACATAAAAAAATGTATGGAATGGACCGGAAACAAAACATTAGATTATGCTATTTTGACCCATTTCCACAATGATCATTTTGGCGGTTATGACACAAATTATGGGATGTCTCCACTGGGCGGCGATTACAGACAATACGGCTACGCAGAGATTCTTGACAAATTTGATTCCATCGATGGATATAAAATCGGTAAAATGGTTGACAGGGCATATCCTGACTATAATTACCCTTTTGATTTGGTAACAAAGTCAAGTAATTATAACGGAGTCAGAAATTATGTCAATGCTGTGAAGTGGCATGTGGATAACAAGGGGATGAAGGCAGAGATATTCAAATCCGGCAGTAACAGTCAATTTTCTCTCAATTACAAAGCTTCACAGTACCCTGCGGTCAAAGTACAGAACATTGCCGTAAACGGAGAAATATGGACTGGATCAGGTACATCTGTGACCAAGACATTCCCGGCACTGCAAGATATTCAATGTACATTTGACGCTTACGGACATGAAAATCTTCAAAATACCGATAACTGCCCCGAAGAGAATCATAACTCTGTCGTGATGAAAATTTCTTACGGCAAATTTGATTTTTACGCAGGAGCAGACATGCAGTACGACGGAAGATCATACAAGAGCTGGAAAGATATAGAGTTACCTGTGGCCAGAGTTGTTGGTCAGGTCGAATTGATGAAGGCGAACCATCATGGAGTCACCAACACAAATCAGGAAGATGCAGTAAAGGCTCTTAATCCACAGACTATCGTGATCTGTAGCTGGCAGGATTTACATCCGAGAACTACGGTTCTGGAGTCTATGGAATCTGCTGCACCAACAGCAGATTTCTTTATCACAAATTTTGTAACTTCTCCCAGATCGGACAAAGATATTTCAACGGAAGTGGCAGCCCGTGTAAAGGGTAAAAATGGCCATTTTTTAATTCGTGTATCTAATGGGGGAGAGGAGTATAAGGTTTATACACTATCAGATTCGGACGGTCAGCTGATTGTCAGGTCAATATCAGGGCCTTATAAATGCAGATAATGAAACAGTATGATGTAATAGTAGTCGGGGCAGGACCTGCCGGATTATGCGCGGCAGTGGCAGCCTCGCGTCAGGGAGCCAGAGTATCTTTGATCGAGCGTTACGGGATATTGGGAGGGAATCTTACATCCGGTTATGTAGGTCCGATACTTGGCAGTGTTGGCAAGGGTACAATGCGTGATGAGGTCTGTGCAATTCTCGGTGTCAAGGAGAATGACTGGATAGGAGAGCAGGGAAACGCTCATAATTTTGAACAGGCAAAACTGTCATTGGCAGAGTGGATAGCTTCTGAAAAAAATATAGATATATATCTTCAGACCAGCATTTTCGACGTCCTAAAAAACGGGAACAGAGTAGAAGGAGTGATGTGTGCCTCAAATGAAGGGCCTTTGTATTTTAAAGCTCCTGTCGTAATTGACTGCACCGGAGACGGTATTGTGGCATTCCTTGCAGGGGCAGAGGTTGAAAAAGGGCGGGAAGACGGACTGATGCAGCCCGTTACTCTGGAGTTTACCATAGACGGAGTGGACGAGAGCAGAGGTCTAATTTGTATAGGAGATGTGGACAACGTCCAACTTAATGGTGTTCGTTTTTTGGATTGGTGCAAAGGTATGGCCGATAAAGGAAAAATCCCTCAAAAAATTGCAGCATTACGTCTTCATCCATGTGTGGAAAAAGGTCGCCGTCAGGTAAATACAACCCAGGTAAACGGAGTGGACATTACGCGTATCGAGCAGATTTTTCCTGCAGATCTGGAACTTCGGCAGCAGATACGCCTTCTGACAGAATTCCTCAGGGAAAATGTGCCCGGATACGAGAACATTACCTGCATTGGAAGCGGATGTACCACAGGAGTACGTGAAACCCGCCGTGTGGTAGGAGACTATATAATTGATGCGGACGAACTTGCAAACGGATGCCGGTTTGCCGATGTTATTGTGCACAAGGCACTTTTTATCGTAGATATACACAATCCCGAAGGAGCAGGCCAGGCAGAAGAGAAGATACAGTATTGTCAGCCTTATGATCTGCCATACAGGTGTTTCCTGCCTAAAGGGATAGAGGGGCTTATGGTTGCCGGCCGTTGTATATCCGGCACGCACCGTGCTCATGCATCATATCGTGTAATGTCAATTTGTATGGCAATGGGCGAGGCTGTAGGCATTGCTGCAGCAATGTCAGCACAGCAATCATGTACACCAAGAGAACTGGATGTTACTGCTCTCCAGAGTCTAATGAGTGGTATAGGTATTGAGTTGTTTGATTAATAAAAGATATCAAATGAGACAGGTTATATTAACAAAACCAAAGAATCTAGAGTTCCGCGAGGTGCCATCACCTAGCACCGGTGACCTGAAAGACAACCAGTTGTTGCTAAATATTAAAAGAATAGGCATCTGCGGTTCTGAGATACATTCATACCACGGGTTGCATCCTGCAACTTTTTATCCGGTAGTACAAGGGCATGAATATTCTGCACAGGTAGTTGCAGTGGGGAAAAATGTAAAAATCGCTCAACCGGGTGATTTTGTAACTGCCAGGCCGCAGCTTGTGTGTGGTGAATGTAATCCCTGTAAACGAGGCCAATACAATGTGTGTGAGCATTTGCGCGTACAGGCTTTTCAGGCCGATGGGGCAGCTCAGGATTATTTTGTTATAGATGAAGACAGGGTGGTTAAATTGCCGGAAGGAATCTCTCTTGACTACGGGGCAATGGTTGAACCTGCAGCAGTAGGAGCTCACTCTACTTCACGGGCAGGTGATCTTCAGGGGAAAAACGTAGTTGTTACAGGAGCCGGTGCAATCGGCAATCTTGTGGCACAATTTGCTATAGCAAGGGGCGCCAAAAAGGTTCTTATAACTGACATCAGTGATATTCGGCTTGATATTGCCAGGGAATGTGGCATCGAAAATACTCTGAACGTTGAAAAAACTCCTCTAAAAGAGGGTGTGAGGGAGATATTCGGAAATGAGGGATTTCAGGTAGGATTTGAAGTTGCCGGTATTGAATCTTCTGTAAGATCATTAATGGAATGTATCGAAAAAGGCAGCACTATTGTGATTGTAGCTGTGTTCGCAAAAGATCCGGCATTGAGTATGTTCTATCTTGGTGAGCATGAATTGACAATTACAGGCTCGATGATGTACAGACATGAGGATTTTAAAACGGCAGTTGATATGATTTCAAAAGGGAAAATAAACCTTGAACCATTTATTTCTAACAGATTTTCTTTTGAGGATTATGACAAGGCATATAAATACATAGATGAAAACCGTGCAACGGCTATGAAGGTCATTATAAATCTTGATAAATAATGAAGGAAAAAAAAATCGTAGGCATAGGAGAAATTGTCTGGGATATGCTTCCGACTGGTAAACAACTGGGAGGAGCTCCCTTGAATTTTGCATACATGGCCAAAGAACTCGGGGCCACCAGTTATGCCATAAGTGCTATCGGAAATGATGAACTTGGTGATGAAACATTCGCAAAACTGACAGGACTCGGAGTGAATATCTCCGCTCTTCAAACAAATAATCTGCCGACGGGGCAAGTGCTTGTAAAAATTGAAGGAGAGGGTATTCCCCATTATGATATTCTCGAAAATGTTGCATGGGATGCAATAGAGTGTTCACAAAAGGAGCTTGATATTGTAAGTGAAGCTGATGCAATTTGTTGGGGCTCACTTGCACAACGTTCAGAAGAATCAAAGCTCAGCATTCTCAGAATGCTTGATGAGGCTTCACCAGGGTGCCTGAAGGTGTTCGACATCAATATTCGTCAACACTATGGAAGAAAAGAAATTATTGACGAGTCTCTGAAAAGGGCTGATATCCTTAAATTAAACGATGATGAACTGGTGTTGGTCAGTGACATGTACGGAATTCTGGGGAAAGAGTCTAAAGTGATAAAATCTCTTATCGAAATGTTTAATCTACGTGAGATTATATACACTCAGGGAGCTCTTTGCAGCTCTGTTTATGATGCAAGCGGACTTACATCAAGGATAATGACACCAAAGGTGTTTGTAGCAGACACTGTTGGAGCCGGTGATTCTTTCACTGCTGCCTATATTGTTTCTCGTCTTAACGGGGAAAATGTTATGAATGCACACGAAGCTGCCGTACAGATTTCTGCATTTGTATGTACTCAGCATGGTGCTATAAATCCGTTACCAAAAGACAATTAAAATATAATTATGTACGATCGTAATACAATCTCTGCCGGAATAGTTCATTTTGGAGTAGGGAACTTTCACAGAGCGCATCTTCAATATTATAACAACCTACTCTTGGAAAACGAAGATCAAAAGAGTTGGGGGATTTACGGAGCAATGATAATGCCCGGAGATGGCCCGTTATATTCTGCATTGAAGAGTGAAGAGGGAATATATGACCTTATGATATGCTATCCGTCAGGTGACAGGGAAACATACACTGTCAGGTCTCTGATAGGCCTTTGCTGGGGAGAAGAAGATACGGAGCCTATCATCAAACAGATTGCCTCACCTGAGACTAAAATCATAACCCTTACAATAACTGAAGGGGGGTACGTGGTAAATCCGGATAGTCCCAAGTCGGTTTTCTGGTATATAGCAGAGGGCCTCAAGAGAAGAATGGCTGCCGGATTGCCAATCACGATACTGTCATGTGATAATTTGCAACACAATGGCAATACTGCAGCAAAAGCTTTCCTGTCGTATTTTGATGCAAAGTATCCTGAAATAGCATCCTGGGCAAGAAAAAGTGTCTCTTTCCCTAATTCAATGGTTGACAGGATTACGCCGGCAACCAAATCAGGGAAAATCACGGATGTTTTTTGCGAAGATTTTATTCAATGGGTTGTTGAAGACAACTTTATTGCTGGGAGACCTGACTGGGAAAGAGTGGGGGTGCAATTTACTGATGATGTTACACCGTATGAGAACATGAAGCTCAGTTTGCTGAATGCTTCTCATTCACTTCTTTGCTATCCTGCATATCTTGAAGGGTTCAAAAAGGTGGATACAGTACTGGCAGATATCCGTTACCTTAAGTTGATAAAGGATTTTATGGATGTGGATGTTACCCCTTATGTGCCGGAACCAAAAGGTGTCGACCTTTCGGAATATAAAGAGACATTGTTAAGGAGATTCTCCAATGCTGCCATCAGCGACCAGGTTTCCCGCCTTTGTGGGGACGGCATAGCAAAATTTGCAGTATATATTGTACCTACTTTAGCCAAGATGCTTGCAGATGGAAAAGACTCAAAACGCCTCGCATTTCTTTTGGCAAGCTATTACAAGTATCTTAGGTTCGAATGCACTGAGAAAGGTGAAAAAATAGACATTTTCGAGCCACACATTTCCATAAAGGATAAAGAAATCCTTAACGGAGATTCTCCGCTGGATTTCTTTGATCTATCTCCTTTTGCCGGTCTTGGTCTTAAAAACGAACCGGCATTTGTCAATCAATATGAATTCTTTGTTGAACACACAGTTTCAGAAGGATTCAAAACCCTAGGTATCTAATAGATGCCGTATTTTTTCAAGATTTTCATTACAGGCTTTTCTATAGAGCGGCTCCATAATGAATAGCCATAATTGTCCGGATGCGTTCCGTCAACCGATGTTTCGTGGTTGTCGGACGCATTTGGTGTTATAAGATATACGTCTTTATATCTGGCTTTGTTCTGTCCGTTTTTAATCTCACTGAACATCTCTTCAACAGCGTGCGCTTTGGCAGCCTCTTTCTTTTCAAGAGCAGTGTCGAAATTCCTTCTTTCACGGTATATGGTTCGTTGGAAAATCAGTGGTTTTCCGGGATGTGCCTTAATAAGTCTGTCTATGAAAGGGAGTAGCCTTTCCTTTATCATTGCAGAATCAGGATTGGAAAAAGTATCAAAAATAAATGCATCGACATCCATGGATTCGAGAACTGTAGTGTAATAAGGCTGCATCAGACAGCGTCCGCTTGATCCCATAGATAAAACCTGGAGTCCTGTATGACGCATGAACTGCATTGGCCAACTCATTCCGGAACGGCTGGTACTTACACCATGAGTGAATGAGGAACCGTAGACAGCAATTTTATGACGGAAAGAAGATTGCAGAGGCTCGATTGAAGCATTTGGGTCAATCCCTATTTTGCATGAGTTTACCTCGGAATACATAGGCATATAAAGCATGAAATCGTGCATTTTCCCATCCATATTCTCTATAAGCTTGAATGTGTCTGTCTTGCCTTTTTCGGTTTCTTTGCCGGCTCCGCTGGCTGCATATTGCCATTCACCATTTGAATTCTTTATATAGAGGTCATATCCTTTGTAAGCGATAGCCATTGTTGAGACTGAATTATAGATATATCCCCAATCTGTGCTGATAGAAATGTTGCTTGTGTTGCTTCTGAAAAGCACAGCCATTCCTACCGGACACCGTACCTGTTTGTTCTCGGTTTCATTGAATCCTTTGAAAACCAATGTGTCAACCCGGTGGTATGGATTAGGGGTGTTTGGTAATGGTTTTCCGATAAGGTTGAGAGTGCTGGCCTCGATATATTTTAAATCCTGTGCACGAAGTGACGATATAGCCACCAATAAAAGTACGAATAAGACAAATTTCTTCATTTTCAATAGTTTCCGTTTAGTTCGAGATTGATAAATAAAGTATAAAAATAGTGAATTATCAGCAGTTATCCCAGCTAAAATGTTGATTAAACCGTTATCAGTTATATATTCTGCAAGAAAATCACCAAATTGGTATCGCGATCAATACCCAATTTCTGACGTAAACGCTGTCGCGCTTTTTTTAGAGCCTCTTCGGACTGGAAAGTGATGTTGGCAATATCTTTACTGCTCATATTGAGCTTAAGGAAAGCACATAGTTTCCGTTCATTGCCGGTAAGATCAGGGAAATTCTCGTTGAGCTTATCATAAAATGATTTGTGTACTTTTTGGAACAACAGCTCAAATTCATTCCAGTTTGAGTTAACAGAGATTCTTTTAAAGTTTGTAATCAGAGATAATACTATTTTCTTTCCTTCCGGTGTGACACTTTCCAGAATCTCCTCAAGTCTTCTGACCGTTTCGGCATCCCTCTCCGAATTCTGAATTAGTTTCAACGACGCAGCGGTAAGTGATTTCTGGTTCTGTTCAAGCTCCTTGTTGATTCGTTCAATCTCCTGCTCTAGAATCCTTTTTTTCTCCTGTTCCAGTTCGCGTTTTGCCTGGTCTGCAAGTTTACGGTCTGTAATATCGAAACTGCATACAAGAACACCATGTGTATTGTTGTTAAAGTTATATGGCAGACAGGAGTTATATATGTATGTCCTGTTTCCGCCATTGTCAATTTGATCCTCAAATTGGACAGTTTCACCCTCTAGGACTTTGGAAAAATAATGGTTTATTGTGCTAATGGAAGCGTTATCAAGTACATTGTCAACGCATTTGTCAATTATGTCAGTCGTGTTCATACCATATAAGCCGGCATAGCCGTTATTGGCAAAAACATAATTCCGGTTGCTGTCCATGAGTGATATGAATACCGGGATATTGTCTGTAATCTTCGTTAAAAGCCTTTCACGATCCTGTATTACCTCATTTGCCTTGTGTAGCTGTTCGTTTATCTGGTTTTTAAACCGATATAGACGAAGTATGTATAATGCAAGAAGTGATACCAGGAAAAAGGAGACAGAAAGTGTAAGTATAATGGTGTGCTGTTCTTTCCTCTTTGCAGCCTGTATGGCATCCTTTCTACTTTGTTCTAATTTTAAGGTCTGCTTCTCTTGTTCAAATTTGTATGTGTACTCCAGTTCGGTTATCTGTCTTACATTACTTTCATTAAATATTTTGTCGCTGAACTGCTTGAATTTTTGGCTATGGATATATGCCAGTTTATAGTTATTTGTTTCAGCATAAACTTCAGAGAGAAGTTTGTGCAAATCTTTTTGAAATACAATAAATTTAAGATTTTCAGCAATTTTGAGACCGCTCTCAGCATAGCTGATTGCAAGGGAAAACTTTTTTGTGATATGATATACTTGGGCGATATTAAATCTGGAAACACATATTGTTGATTGTAGACCTTTATTTTCAGATAACTCAAGGGCTTCTGTGAAATTCTCCAATGCCTTATCATATTCTGATTTGTTATAGTAGAATTGGCCTATGTTTATGAGAATGTTGGCATGAAGTGAAATAATTTTTAAATCTTTACTAATCTCAAGAGCTTTCAGAAAGTAGTCTAGTGCCTGTTGATTGTTGGTTGTTAGATATATCAATCCAACATTAAGTAAGCTACCTGCTAAGGTGTGTTTATTGCCGGTTTTTTCTGCAATCTTTATGACTTTTTGGTTGTATTCCAGTGATTTTTCATAATTCTTCTGTGCAAAGTATATACTGCCAATACCAACTATACATTTGGAGATCCCATTCATATCGCTCATCTCTTCATGAATTTTTAGAGAGTTTTGGTAGTACTCGAGTGCAATAGGATAGTTTCCCCGGCTTGTATAGATGTTTCCCAATGAATTGTAGCAAATAGCTGTATTATTTTTATCACCTACAACTTTAAAAGCTTCGAGGGCTTCTGTATATCCCGCAATTGCGAGTTCAACCTTTCCCATGCGGTAGTAAGACTGAGAAAGGTTATTCAGATATTTGCCCAGCTCCTGCGAGTCATTGGTTTGTCGGGCAATAACAATAGCCTTCCGGTAATGGCTAATAGCTATAGAATCACGCCCTGTGACTCTGAAAACCGTACCGATGGCATTAGTGTACTTTCCTATTCCCCGTTTATCGTTGATTTGTTTTACAAGGTTTAATGCATTTTTAAATAGAATAAGTGACTTATCAGGGTCTTCATCTACTATGGAAATACCCTGAAGCCATAAACTTTCTGCCTGACCTTTTGTATATCCCAGACTTTTGGCCAGTTCATAGCTTTCGGTAGCATATTTTATTGTCTTTTCGGCATCGCTTATATATGTGGAATAAGCTATCTGGTTGAGAATATTAACCCTTGTCGTGTCCTTTAGTTTATAACCCCTCAGCACATTTTCCAGACTGTCAGTACTTGATGTGCGGCCAGTTACAGAGGCGGTGAAAAGTGTCATGAAAAATATCAGGAGAGTGTTGTTGAGTAAGGTTCTTAATAGCATCAGAAATTTTTTAAATGAAATGGGGACAAGTTTACTAAAAATTTTTTGCTTGTCCACTTTTTGTCCCCCCTACTTTTTTTAGCATGTTATAGCTCTGATATATCTTTGCCACAAGTAAAAATTCAAATAATATATAAAGATGAAAAAACTATCATTAATTCTGGCAGTCCTGGTACTTGTCATTCCTAACAATGTGATGGCACAAAACAACCCGTCACTCTTTGGAAACAACAGCAAACACATTCGAGTTGGCGTTGGTGTCAACTCCTATGGTATTCCTATTGAAGCATCATATGATCAGGGTTTTAAACAGAATCTTTTTGGTGTAAAGAAGCTGAATCTTGGTCTCGGTGGCTATATTGGATACTACGGTAATAAAGAAAGCATCGGTGTTTGGACTAATGGTCATGACTATGGATACAAATATTCACATATAATCATCGGTGCCAGAGGACTTTTCCACTATCCGTTTGTTCCCAAAATTGATACCTATGCAGGATTGATGCTTGGTTATAACATTGCAAGCTCGAGCTATTATGGTGATGGAACAGATCCAGGAAATGCTTCTGCAGGTGGTTTTGCCTGGGGTGGTGTTGTAGGCGCACGTTATCAGTTCAATAAGCAGTGGGGTGTATATGCTGAGGCTGGATACTCAATATCCTATTTAAGCATTGGTTTGGTTTACAGTCTGTAGTTTAGTTTCTTGGGGTTAGTATTAAACGGCATTCTAAATAACCGGTTTTTAAATCTTTGTTCCTCTTTATTAGGTTGGGGAACGGTTTAAAAGCCGGTTTAATATTTGGGAGTTGGGTTGAATTTATTCTCCCAACTTTTCTTTTAGTTCTTTGATTGTGGCATCCTTATCCCGGGAATCGAGTTGATAATACTTTAGACTTGCCAGAAGGTAGATTATGACGAAGATATTGGCTGTCTCAGTGATGTCGAAATTTTCAAAATCAACGAATTTGCCAAGTAGCCATAGGACCATAAAAGCAAAAATGGAGATGATAGAAATGATTTTCAGAGATTTTTTCATGATGCAAGGTTTAGGAGTTTTCAAGTCAAATATATGGATTAATATTCTGTTGGACAAATAAATAAAAACTCCCAAGCCACGAAATATTCTTCTATACTCGAATATGTTTGTGTAAGTATGAAAAAATTCTTTCATACTCGAAAATATTGTTTGAGAGCTTCCCTGTTTTCGTGAAAATGTAAAGTTATACTTTAGATATTCATGATAAAATAAAGTAGCACTTTAGATATTCATGAAAAATTTATATATTTACTCTTGAAATTATACTGATAAAAAAATATTTTGTTATGTTTTCTCGAAAAATTAATCTTCAAGATTCAGAAAATGAGAGCTTTTTTCTGTGGGGAGCCAGACAAACCGGGAAAAGCACGTTATTACAACTGACTTTTCCCAATACCCGATATATAGACTTATTAAAATCAGACGAATTTGAACGTTATAATCGTCGTGCATCATTATTGCGCGAAGAGTTAAGTTTGCTTCCGGAAAATGAGCTGATTATAATAGATGAAATTCAGAAAATTCCGGAATTACTCGATGAGGTGCAATGGCTAATGACCAATAAAAATCATCGGTTTATCTTAAGCGGATCAAGTGCACGCAAGCTGAGACGCAGTGGCGTAAACCTGTTAGGCGGCAGAGCTATCCGCAAACACTTGTATCCATTTGTAAGTGCAGAGATTCCGGATTTTGATCTGATAAAAGCCTGCAACAATGGTATGATGCCAAGACACTATTTGGTAGATGATGCCAGCAAGCGTATTCACGCTTATGTTGGTGATTATTTGCAACAAGAAATTAAAGCCGAAGCTCTTACCAGAAATTTGAAAACATTTTCACATTTTATGGAAATAGCGGCTTTGAGTAATGGCGAAATTCTTAATTATAGCAATATTGCATCGGAGTGTGGCGTAAGTGCTCCTACGGTAAAAGAGTATTTTTCTATCCTGGAGGAGACTCTTATAGGCTACACAATTCCGGCTTTTACCAGAAATGTAAAACGCAGAGTTATTCAGTCTCCTAAATTTTACTATTTTGACGTAGGTGTTGCCAATTTCCTGCTTAAAAGGAGATCTCTTTTACCGGGCTCTGCAGAGTTTGGTAATGCATTCGAACACTTTATCATACAGGAAATAATTGCTTATATTGGGTACTCAGAGTCTCAGCACTCATTGTCATATTGGCGTACAACTTCAGGATACGAAGTAGATGCAGTTATTGGAAATGCCAATGTTGCTATTGAAATTAAATCGACTGAAGAGGTGCATTCACATCATACAAGAGGATTGAAGGCATTTTCAGACGAATTTCCCAGCGCTCGTCTGATAATTGTCTCTATGGACAAGAATCCCCGCAGGATGAATGAAATAGATGTTCTGCCGGCTATGAATTTCTTGACAATGTTGTGGAATGGGGAGGTGTTTTAGAATTGACTGAATATTTATTGGATTAATCTAGAAAACCAGTGCCAAATGGACTTTCCGCATTGGGAGAGTAGTCCCTATAAAATCCAATTCTTTTGCGTGGATTTTGGGAATTTAATACTCCCGTTCCAAAACTTCCACTAAAGCCGTCATTGCAAATAACTTCGCAATCGAGATTTACTAATAAGTTGAAAAGATCAAACTCTATCTTTTTATAGTGGATTACAATACCAATTTTCTGCAAGTCATTTTTTATTTTTATAAGACTGTCAAGAGTCAGACTATGAGTAAAGGCAACCTCAACTCTTTTGATTGATTTATTATCATTCATCTGAATTGAAAGACTTTTTTTGGTTTTTAATCTTTCAGTCTGATCTTCTGCATTTAGGAAATTAACACATAATAGAGTGATTAGGATAATCGAAGCTGTTAAAATTGAAATTTTTCTCATTGCTTTAGTTTTAAAATTAAACAAATCTTTCACATACCATAAAATAGTGTGTTTACCTGTGTTTAAACTTTGCTTTTCAGAGTTAACTTCATCACCGGTATTTGAAGACTCAAAAAACTCAAAACCAATAGTTTCGGAAATTGTTTTAATAGTGTAAGCCCGTGGTTCAACTAAACCAGATTCAATGCGTTGAATTGTACGCGTGGTAATTCCGCATTTTTCGGCAACCTCTTCTTGAGTTAGCCCTTTGGCTCTTCTAATCTCAAGTAACTTTTTCCCAAACAATTGTTTTTCCATTCAAACAAGGATTTAATTCAAAATTATGTTTAACCTAAAGCTCCGCCAATGATTTATATTGTATTTTATATGACATTCTCACGACACGACTATGTATTTGATTCATTCATGGGGTCTAAATTATTTTGGATATTATTTGTTACTCATTAAACCTAATGGATTAGTAGTCATTAATGTCTTCTTTTTTCAATAATGTTCGTTTACTGGAGTCTTGTAAAATCTTCATTTGCTGAATTGCTATTTTATTAAGTTTTATCAAACGTTCCTTTTGTGATAACTTCTCATTGATAAAAACGGCATTTAAGTTTTCCATGTTTGAAAGGCAAATTAATTCATTTATTGTTGCAAAATCACGGATATTTCCATCTAAATCAGGGTTTGAATCTCTCCATTGCTTAGCCGTTATCCCAAATAATGCAACATTTAGAACATCTGCTTCATTAGCATATATTATTGATGTTTGAACTGGACATAGTTCTTCAGGGATGAGATTTCTTTTAATAGCATCTGTATGTATATGGTAATTCAATTTCGCTAGTTCTCGTTTAGCTGTCCAACCTAGTTGTTTTTGTTCTTCTTCTTTTAGTCGTTGAAATTCATTGATTAAATACAATTTAAAGGTCACGCTGATAGCTGAGCCAAATTCAAATGCGATATCCTTATGAGCGAAAGTCCCTCCATATTTACCTTTTTTTACAATGATTCCAATAGCATTTGTTTTCTCTATCCATTCAGAAACACTTAAAACAAAACTTGGAAGACCAGCCTGTATTTTAAAGTGGTCAAATTCGACCACTTTAAATTTTGGATTATTGATTTGTTCCCAAGTGCCAAGAAATTCAAGAGTATAGCGACCTCTTAGCCAGTTTTTAATTATATCAGCGGCTCTACTTTCACTTTCTTTAGCATTTGCCATATCAGTAAGAGATATATAATCTCTATCTTCAACTGTTATGATTGTGATTTCATTTTCTTTGACATTGATTTTTGCCATAATGCGTAATTATTAATTTGCTTGCCATCTGAATTTTAGCCGGAAGTGTAAATTTATGTTATAGGGTTCTAATTAGCAAATCCTGAAAGATAAATTGACATACCTCCTTTACTCTTTTTGCAGAGATTTTCGCTTCATTCAGTTGAATGGGATTAGGTATCATATAAATTTTGGGGGATTGCCTCGCATAGCAAGGCGTTCCCTAGGTGGGATTACTTAGCTCCGCTCAGTGATACCCAATTAGGGGATTGCCTCACTTTGTTCGGCTTTCCCCAGTGCGGGAGCTTCAAAACAATAAAAGCAACGGCCTTCGGCCGTATAAAGCAAAAATGAAAAGACCGCCTTCAAGCAAGCTTGGGCGGTCTTATCTTTTTTTTGCTTTACTCCTTTGGAGTTTGCTTTAATTGTTTTGGCGGTGAGGGGGGGATTCGAACCCCCGGAACCCTTACGAGTTCGGCAGTTTAGCAAACTGCTGGTTTCAGCCACTCACCCACCTCACCAGATCCTTGGGTTTGTTGCTTCTTAACTATCGTTTTCGATGCAAGGACTGCAAAGATATGAATTTCTTTTTATGAACAAAAAATTGTTCTGAGGTTTTGCGTGCTACTGGGTGTTTACTTCTGAGGTTTTGCTATGTTCTCGCGCATTTCTGTATCAGCTTGGATATTGCGGAACTTGTAGTAATCCATTATACCCATGTTGCCGTTACGGAAGGCTTCTGCCATTGCTAGTGGAATCTGTGCCTCTGCCTCTATAACTTTTGCGCGGGCCTCCTGAGCCTTTGCCTTCATCTCTTGTTCAAGTGCTACTGCCATAGCGCGTTTTTCCTCAGCTCTTGCCTGGGCTATGTTCTTGTCAGCATTTGCCTGGTCCATCTGAAGCACTGCACCGATGTTCCTTCCGATATCTATATCGGCTATGTCAATAGAGAGTATTTCGAATGCTGTTCCTGCGTCCAGACCTTTGTCAAGAACTACTTTGGAGATTGAATCAGGATTCTCCATAACGGATTTGTGGGACTCGGCAGAACCAATGCTTGATACAATACCTTCACCAACCCTTGCAAGAACGGTCTCTTCACCTGCGCCACCTACAAGTTGCTTGATATTTGCCCTGACAGTCACACGAGCTTTTGCGATAAGCTGGATACCATCTTTTGCAACGGCTGTTACAGGAGGGGTGTTGATCACCTTTGGATTGACAGACATCTGTACTGCTTCGAAAACGTCTCGTCCTGCGAGATCTATTGCAGCTGCCATCTTGAAATTGAGGGAAATATTTGCTTTGTCGGCAGATATTAAGGCGTTTACGACATTCGGCACATTGCCTTTGGCGAGATAGTGGGCTTCAAGTTCGTTTGCGTTAAGCTCGAGACCGGCTTTTGTGCCTGTTACCATTGCCATCACTATGGTTCCTGGAGGAACTTTTCTCCATCTCATCAAAACAAGTTGTAAAAGTGAGATCCTGACACCTGAAATCAGAGCCTGAAACCAAAGTGTTACAGGGAAAAACCAAAGCAGTATGGTCAGACCTACTATTGAGATACCAATCCATACAAGAAACATTGTCATACTTTCCATATCTTATCTATTAATTTGTTTTACAATTATTTTGGAATCTTCGATCTGAACGATCTCAACCTCTCTGCCATTATCTATCACCCCCTGCAGCGAGCTTACCTCAAAAACAGAACCATTGAAACGGGCCTTTCCCATCGGGGATATCCTGCTCAATGTAACACCGGTGTTACCCACCTTTAATCCTCTTGATTCCGGGTGTTCCGAGACTTTTGACTTGATGCTCTCTTTCAGTGAAATGTTTTTCCAAGTCTTAGACCTTAAGATTATTACAGTTGTTGCAAGAGTAAGCACTATTACAACCCCTAGAACTATCAGCCCGGTAGTCTGACCGAACTGTGTGAAAGCAAGGTAAATAGATCCTAAAATCGAAGCCAGGCCTAGAATTCCTGCAACTCCAAAACCGGGTATAATGAGCAATTCAACAATCAAAAGTATGAGCCCTATAAATATTAGAGTAATTATCAGAGACATATTATTTGTGTTATTTGTTTTCTATCGTTTCAATGGTTACCCCCTCGGCTGCAAGTTCCCCTAGTGCTGATACAACAGCTTCTGCGTCGGTTTTGTTGGCAAATGGACCAACAAAATAGATGTTCTTGCCTTCAACAGGTTTCATGGCTATGTCCTTATCGGTACTCTTTCTGATAATTTCCAGAACCGGCTGTGGGATTCCCTCGGGATAATTTGTCAGCCTAATCTGATAAGTGTTTGCTGCAGCCACTTTGTCCTCCAACAATCGGGCGCTTTTAACACTTATGCTTTCACCCTCGTTGTATGCAGAAAGGGTAGCATCCCTGAATCCTTTGGATTTTATTTTCTGAAAAGCTGCACTAGCTTCACGGTATGAATAGAATCTGCCTGCTGAATAGTTGTATTTACCTGTCTTTGTCTTTCTTTCAAAGATAGGAGATATTCTTTTAAAATAAGAAGAATCTACCTGATTTTCAACTAAAAAAAGCTGTACTGTATAAAACAGATCTTCCGGAACCTCCTTCTCCTCAACCAATGTCATAGGGCCTTCAGTTTTAAAAGTATAATCAGCCATCACTACAGGTTCCAGAACCTCCATAAATGGAAGTTTCCCGTAAAGTGCCAGTTTTACCTTTAATGGTCCTGCAATTGTCTCTTCTTCCTGCTTTTCTTCTATAGGTTCCTCCCGCGAGATTATCATACCCCTGCTCAGAAAATCCATCTCTCTCTTCTGTATGGCTTGGTTTGAAGCCATAAGTTTCGACTGTTTTTCAAGTAGCGTCATCTCGTCCTCTCCGATTTTTTTTGCAAGAGAGGCCTTTTCCTCTTCATTGCTTGCGGAGCTCAAGAGTGCCCTGTTTGAATTTATCAATCTGATGCTCTCGTCGATCTCAGACTGCAATTTCCGGAACTCCTTTATCATCTTTGTGTACTCACTTGTCTCAGGATTTGCCCTGATGGTATCGGACGGATCAGACTTGTTTTCCTGTTTTTTATAACTGCCACCACGGAGTGAAGAGATCCACACAGCCTCTTCGTTGGTTGTTACGGAACTCCTGACAGGATTGCTTTCAAACCCAAGTTTGTATAGTTTTATGGAATCACGGGAATGACAATCCCTGTTTGAGGCAAAAACGGAAAACTCTCCGCTCTCTGTGTCCATAAAGAGATAATCATCGTCAGGTGAAGAGTAGGGGAATCCAAGATTCTGAGGGGTGTCCCAAATCTTCAGCTTCTCATCCCAATAGCTTACATAGAGGTCAAAACCACCCATGCCGGATAAACCGTTTGATGAGAAATATAGTTTTTTGCCGTCTCTGCTTATATATGGCAGTATCTCGTCTTCCTGTGAGTTTACTGTCGTGAGGGGTTCGGGGCTTGACCACTTGGTCTCATCTATTCTCTTAATGTTGAAAATATCCCATTTTCCGTCAGAATCCTGTGCTGAAAAAAATATCACATCGCTATCGGTCTTTTTCATCAGCACATTGTTGATCGGGTAATCCTTCTTATTTTTGTTCAGACCGGGAGGTACAAGTATCCAGGTACTATCAGGAATGTCAGGGTAGTAGAGGAAGAAGTCCTTCAATGGAACAACTGCAGAGCCGTACACCTCTGGCCTTGCTCCGTACTCCAGCATGCTCAGCCCGTTTTCACAATTGGCAATGCTCGACACCATGGCTTTCTTCATAGAAGCATCCTCGCTTGTCTCAAGGATCTCTTTGTATATTGAAATTGCTTCCTGGAACCGGTAGTTTCTTCTCAACTCCTCAGCAGAAATGTACTTTGATTTTATATCAGGAGTTTGTCCGAATATAAGACCACCAGCAAGTAGGAAAAAGGGAAGCAAGCGGATAGACTTATTCATAGATCAACAAAATATAGTAGCTAACAAAAGTACGAATTTCTTTATATATTGGGAAAAAATACTAATTTTGTGCCCTAATTTCCTTGAATTATATATAATTTAAATTAAATATTCATGCAAAGTAAAGGTGCCATTCGTATTTTGGCAATTGTGATCGCCCTGGCTTGTTTATACCAGCTATCATTTACATGGGCAACAAAACATCAGGAGAAAAAAGCTGTTGAGTTTGCAGAAAAGGCAGCTCAGATAGAGCAGACACTCCCGTCTTTCCAAAGCGTATCAGAGCTTGACAGAGCTTTCTATCTTGACTCTCTGCGTAATCAGAAAGAGAAGTTTTACATAGATTCGGTCTCTGCCGAAAAGGTTTACCTCGGCTTTACCTACAAAGAGGTAAAAGAGAAAGAGGTGAGTCTCGGTCTCGACTTGAAGGGCGGTATGAACGTCATGCTTGAGGTTAGTGTCGCTGAGCTTGTAAACTCTCTTGCTTCAACAAACAATACCACTCCTCAGTTTACAGAGGCGATGAGAATTGCTCGTGAAAACCAGGCTGCATCTAAGTCTGATTTCATCACACTCTTTGCTGAAGCATGGGATAAAGTAGCTCCGGGTCAAAGACTCTCTCAGGTATTCGGTACTTATGAACTGAGAGACAAGATTAAACCTGAAACTACAAATGACGAAGTTATCTCGGTAATCAGAGATGAGGCTGAGAGTGCAATCTCAAACTCATTCAACGTATTGAGAAACCGTATTGACCGTTTTGGTGTAACCCAGCCTAATATCCAGAAGATCGGCAACTCAGGCCGTATTCTTGTAGAGCTTCCGGGTGTTAAAGAACCTGAACGTGTACGTAAACTTCTCCAGGGAACAGCATCTCTCGAATTTTGGGAGACATATGAGAATCCGGAAGTTTATCAATACCTCGCCGAGGCAAATAATGTTATCAAGGAATACATTCAATCAGGTCCGTTGAAAGATACTCTTCCAACAGCACTTGATTCTGCATCGCTTTCAAAAGCTATTGTAGATTCTGCAAAGACACCTGCAGCCGACTCTCTTCTTTCAGAGATTCAGGCAAACGATTCACTATCTGTAAATGACAAGACTCTTGCAAAGGAGAATCCACTCTTCTTTGTTTTGAATCCTAGCATCAGTCAGGGTCAGATTCTAGAAGGTCCTTGCATTGGTCGCGCACACTATAAAGATACTGCAAAGATTGGCGCATGGCTGAGACTTCCTCAGGTACAGGCTATCTTCCCTGCAGATCTCAAACCTTTATGGACAGTAAAAGCTATTGATGAGGCCGGAACTATATTTGAACTTATAGCAATCAAGGCAAACACACGTGACGGCAAAGCCCCTCTTGACGGAGGCGTTGTTACAGATGCCAACAGAACTTTTGGAAACACCTCAGCAAATCCAGAAGTAGATATGGGTATGAATGCAGAGGGTGCAAGAACATGGGCAACCATGACCTCTAATAATATAGGCAGATGTATAGCAATTGTCCTTGATGGAATGGTATACTCATATCCTAGAGTAAATTCTGAAATCACAGGTGGTAGATCTGCTATCTCAGGTCACTTTACAGTACAAGAGGCAGAAGACCTTGCAAACGTTCTTAAATCAGGAAAACTTCCTGCTCCTGCTAAGATCGTTCAGGAGGCAGTTGTTGGACCAACACTGGGTACAGAATCTATCAATGCAGGTATGTTCTCATTCCTGATTGCATTCCTTCTTGTACTTGTGTACATGATACTCTTCTATCACGGAGCCGGTGTGGCTGCAGCTTTTGCTCTTATTGCAAACGTGTTATTCCTGCTTGGAACATTGGTTTCATTCGGTGCAGTACTTACGCTCCCTGGTATAGCCGGTATCGTGCTCACAATGGGTATGGCGGTGGATGCGAACGTAATCATATATGAGCGTATCAAGGAGGAGCTGAGGGCCGGCAAGGGTCTCAGACTTGCAATCACCGACGGATACAGCAATGCTTACTCTGCAATCATAGATGGTCAGTTGACTACCATTATTACAGGTATCGTGCTCGCAATTTTCGGTACAGGTCCTGTACAAGGATTTGCTACAACCCTTGTAATAGGTATCATCACTTCAATGGCAACCTCTATCTTTATTACAAGGTTGCTTTTTGAAAGCAGACTCGCAAGAAATAAATCGATATCATTCTCTAACAAATTCACTCAAAACTTCATGAGCAACACCAAAATTGACTTCATGAAGGTTCGTAAGATTGCATACTCGGTATCAATAGCGTTGATTGTTATATCAATAGCATCAGTTGCCTTTAAAGGATTCTCTTATGGTGTTGACTTTACCGGTGGTCGTACATATGTAGTAAGATTTGACAAGAGTGTGACAACCGAGGAGGTTCGCAACGCTGTGTACGATGTCTTCAAAGAGGGTGTCGAGGTTAAACAGTATGGTGGTGAGAGCCAGATGAAGATCACAACCAAATATAAGATTGAAGACAACTCTGCAGAGACAGATGAATTGGTTGACGGTATGCTTTACAGTGCATTGAAAGGATTCTACGCAACACCACTTTCATTCGAGGATTTTACTGCGACAACAGTTAATCCAAATGGAATCATCAGTTCTGAGAAAGTTGGTCCTACTATTGCAGACGATATACAGAGAAATGCACTTATTGCAGTATTTATTGCATTGTTAGCCATCTTCGTCTACATAGCTATAAGGTTCCGCAACTGGACTTGGGGAACAGGTGGTATAGTTGCCCTTTTCCATGACTCTATAATTGTCATAGGATTCTTCTCTCTGTTCTCTGGCATTTTACCTTTCAGCCTTGATATAGACCAGACATTCATTGCGGCAATCCTTACAATCATCGGTTATTCTATCAACGACACCGTTATTATCTTTGACAGGATCCGTGAATACAGAGGGCTGTATCCTAAGAGAGATCTCTCTATAAACATAAACGAGGCATTGAATAGTACTCTTGCCAGAACCATTAATACTGCAGGAACCACACTTGTTGTATTGATTGCTATTTCACTGTTTGGAGGTGAGGTAATCAGAGGTTTTGCAGTGGCACTTATCCTTGGTGTTACAGTAGGTACATACTCTTCAGTGTTCATCGCGACACCGGTTGTATATGATACCACAAACTGGCTTAAGAAGAGGAATGAGCGCAAGATGATTTCAAATCCTTCAAAGAAATAACCGGGAAGGGTAATATATAATATAGAGCCTGTCTGAATTTCAGACAGGCTCTTGTTTTTATCAGAATTTAAAATCATCGGCTGTTAATATTTTCAAATATTAAATAAATTAGTTAGGATTTTCTTGCATAAAGCTCGGTTTATTGTCAACTTTGTAAGAGAAACATATAAATCATAATAAAATGGAACTTCCTTTTGCAGAATCCTACAAAATTAAAATGGTGGAGAGCATCAGAAAAAGCACCCGTGAAGAGAGACTGAAGTGGATAAGTGATGCCAAGTACAATCTGTTTAACTTAAAGAGCGACTTTGTCTTCATTGACCTTCTGACTGATTCGGGTACAGGTGCCATGAGCGACAAGCAATGGGCTGCTATGATGGAGGGAGATGAGAGCTATGCCGGAGCACGCTCATATTATAACCTAAAAGAGGCAATTTTTGATGTTACCGGTTTTCCTTACTTCCTGCCAACTCACCAGGGAAGAGCGGCAGAAAACGTAATTTTTTCGTCATTGGTCAAGGCTGATGACATATTACCCGGCAATTCGCATTTTGACACTACAAAAGGTCATATAGAGTTCAGAAAGGCCCATGCAATCGACTGCACAATAGACGCTGCAGCTGACACAACACTCGAACTGCCTTTCAAGGGGAATATGGATCTGAACAAATTGGAAAATGTACTTAAAAAATACCCTGCAGAGAGAATACCTTGTATTGTCTTGACCATTACAAATAACACAGCCGGAGGACAGCCTGTATCAATGGAGAATATAAAAGGTGTGTCTGCTTTGGCAAAGAAATATGGTGTTAAGCTGCTTATTGATTCAGCCCGTTTTGCCGAGAATGCATATTTTATCAAGACTAGAGAGAAGGGTTATGAAAATAAGAGCATAAGGGAAATAACCAGAGAGATATTCAGTCACGCCGATTTTATGACCATGTCCTCTAAGAAGGATGCTATCGTCAATATGGGTGGATTCATCGGTTTCCGCAACGAGCAGGATTGGCAGAAATGTCAGATGTACAATATAATGTACGAGGGATTTATTACCTACGGCGGTATGTCGGGCAGGGATATGAACGCGTTGGCAGTCGGTCTTTTTGAGGGTACCGAATTCGACTATCTTGAGACCAGAATCTCACAGGTTGCATATCTTGGCAAGAAGCTAGACGAGTATGGAATACCTTACCAAAGGCCTTCAGGCGGTCATGCAATATTCCTCGATGCAAAGAAAATATTGACACATGTCCCTAAAGAACAGCTTATTGCCCAGACCCTTGGTGTTGAGCTATACCTTGAGGCAGGTATCAGAGGCGTCGAGATAGGTACACTCTTGGCTGACAGGGATCCTGAAACAAGGGAGAACAGATATCCTGAACTTGAGTTATTGCGCCTTGCAATTCCAAGAAGGGTATACACAAACAACCACATGGATTATATCGCAGCAGCGGTAAGAAATGTATATGAAAAGAGGGAAAAGATAACCAAGGGTTATGCAATAACCAAAGAGCTGCCTATAATGAGGCACTTTACAATTGAATTGGAGCCGGTAAAATAGATAAAATATCTTTTACGGTAATTTATAAAAAGCCCTATGCCTTTAATGCATCAGGGCTTTTTTCTTTCTTTACCACATAGAGCATAGAGAGGCATGCTGTTACCAGGTAGATCCCAGACTGTATCCACAGCCATATATATTCAAATCGTATTTGCGAAAGCTGTGCTCCGGTTGAGTTTATCTTTAAATATGCCTGTATGCCGTGTGTTGAAGGGAAGAGATATGAAAAGTACTTCCAGAATTCCGGCATGCTGGCTCTTGGCCATGAAAAACCTCCAAGGAAGAGCAATATAAGCGTACAGAAAAGAAATGAGATAATACCGGTCTCTCTGTTTTTCACAAATACTGAGACACTCATTGAGAAGAATATTGTAGCTATAAGGAATGGTACAACCATATGGAAAAGTGTCCATATAGAACCTATATGGGGCAGGTTGAACCATCTCGGGACAAGAACGAGAATATAAGCGCTTATTAAAAAGTAGAGAATAAAGTAACTCAATCCTTTACCCAGAACTACGCGATATATTCCACGACCGTGAAGATGTTCCGGTATTTGTGAGTGGTTGCTGCTCTCTTCTCGGGCAGTGCCTGCAAGCATTGTTATTCCTAAGAAAAGTGTCTGGTGAATTATCAGAATCAGGAAAACAGGTACAAGAAAACTTGAAAATCCGCTTCCCGGATTGTAAAGTACCACATCGCTTGCCGGTATCGCCTGCATTAACTGAGCTTGTTGCTCTCCGGTAATTCCGGCTGCATTGTATCTGTTTATCTGAATACTCTTCATCTCATCGAGCATAGCATAGCTGACACCCATTGTCATAGCCTTGTAGTAGAGGAAACTGCTCATATCGTTATATATAGAGACGGTTGCCTGCTCCATGTTACGCAGCTTCAAATGGTAGTCCGAAGGAAAATATATGATTCCACGGACTTTGTGTCTGAGAAAGAGATCTCTTGCCTGTTCAAGATTCATACAGCTCTCTTTGACTCTCACCTCCTGAGTTGCATCGATCTTATTTATAAACTCCCTGCTTTCAGCTGACTGAGAGAGATCCACAACAGCAACAGGCAATTCATAGACAGTCTCGTTTTTGTAAAGACCGTTGTATAGAAGGGGATAAACAAGCCCTGCGACAAAAAATATCATGATAACACCCCTGTCACCAATGATTCTCTTAAATTCATCAATGCATATATGCATCATGTCACTTAAGCCATCTGTAAAGTATTTTATAAAATCTGAACCTTTTTTCATCGCTTTCTATTTAAGAGGGTAGTTCTGGTTGATCAAAGCCTTTTCCAGGCGTCTGACAATAATGAATGGCAGTATCAGGAACGAAAGCAAAGCTGCATAATACACTATCGAATAGGTAAATGGGGCTCCGTTCAGCACCTCATTTGTATATATCTGAAAATAGTGTCTCATCGGAAAAAGTATACTTGGTCCCTGGGCAAGAGGTGGCATGGCATCAATCGGGAATGTAAAACCGGCATAGGTGAACGAGAGTATAGCGTATAGGGCACCGAAGCTTATGCCATCCCTCAGAACAGGGAACAATCCTATCATGAATATACCTATGGCCTGATGGGCAAGTACAAATAAAACTGTAGCCAATGAGAAAAGAACGAACGATCCGTTCATAGGGAATCCTACGAACTTGTAAAGCAGCACATTCCCAGCAATTCCAAGAATTGAAAAGAGTATCGTGTATGGCAGTAACTTACCGGTAAGGGCAGTTACTATTGAGCCGTTACCGGCTGCAAGCCACTCCCTTGAACTCCCATCCTTCAGTTCAATACCAATTGAAAAGACTGTCATCAGTATTATCATGAGTTGCAAAACTCCCGGAAGTAAAAGGTTTATCAGGTATACCCCATAGTTTGACCAGGGATTTCCAACCAGATGAGAATCAATGACTATTGGCTGGATTCTTCCCATAATAGCCTCATCATCGGCCATGCCCTTTTTCCTCAGAATCTCCCTTTGATATGCCGCGGGTGCCAGGGTTGACATTGTAAGCATATCTCTGTATGCGAGAGTTCCTGCTACCAGGTATGCATTGTTTACATAAAAGGAGATTTCCGGCCTCTTATTACCTAGCAGATTCTTGTAAAAATCGTTAGGGACAAGTATAAAACCGTAAATATCACCTTTTTGCATAAGATCCCTAGCTTCTGTATAGCTCGAGCATTTGGAAACAACTTCAACCGCTTGTGTAGCATTCAACTCCCTGTAGAACCTCCTTGAAATGGAAGAATTGTCAAGATCAACTATCGCAACAGGCAGCTTTTCAGGAAGCCCCTCCTTCATCATTGTGAGAAAGAAGACATAGCAGAAGCCCATCACAAATACTGTTGCAAAGAGATATATCGGGCGACTGAACATCACTCTCAACTCTCTGTTCCAGACATTTTTAAATGCGGCGAATTTCATGGGATTGTTATTTAACGGATGTTTCTATAATAGCTGTCATGCCTGGGCGGAGATTTGCTATTGCAGAAGTAGGTTTTGCCTTTACTTCAAATGTTTTTGCATCAAACTGCCCGTTCACCTTTGTTGCTCTCCAGGTTGCGTATGAGGCCATGGCTTTGATAAATGTAACTTTTACATCATAAGTGCCATCACCTAAAGCCGGCACCTTAACTTTAAGGTTTGACCCGACAGCCATACCGTTCAGAAGATCTTCCCGTACATTGAAAGTAAACCATATATCACTCATATCCGTAATACTCATGATAGGGGCACCTGTACCAACAAGTTCGCCTGTTTTAGGAAAGATTTCTGTTACCTCACCATTGACCGGTGATATGAAGTATGTCTCACCGAGGTAGGATTTAACCTCATCAACGGCACCCTTTGCCCTGCTTACCAACGCCATAGCTGCAGCCTTATCTTCGGACTCGGCACCGTTCATTGCCATATCATATTGTGATTTTGCAGCTTTGGCTGTAGCTACGGCTGCTTTGTACTGAGCCTCGGCTTCGTCTCTTCTTTGTGCCGGAATCACCTCTTTATCATAAAGTTTCTGTACCCTATCGAAAGATTTTTTGGCGATATCAACACCCACTTCCGCTTTCTGCCACATCTCATATGCACCCAGGATAAGTTCCTGACGGGCACCCTTGATAGCCTTTCTGTTCTGAGCTTCTGCTGCAGACTGAGCTGCCTTTGCCTGTTCAAGCTTCGCCATAAGTTCGGGGCTGTCCAGGAGAGCAAGTGTGTCTCCGGCCTTTACCTGTGACCCCTCTTCTACAAGGAATTGATTGATTCTTCCGGGAATTTTTCCGGATATCCTGAATTCGTTGGCCTCAGCCTCCCCTTGAATTATCAGAGGCTCCGGTCTGGCTGCGTAAAAACCGATTAGTGCTACGAGTATTATTACTCCAAGAAGCCCTACAAGACCAAATAACAGACTGTTTTTATTCTTAGATGTTTCCATATTTTGATTTTTTTATTTTTCCAATGATTTTCCGAGTGCTTTTTTAAGATAAAGCTCACATAATTTAACTTCTATTCTCGAATCTATATTTTCCGAACTGGCAGATAACCAAGCAGTCTGAGCAGTCATAAGGTCTGTGCTGCTTACCAGACCGGCCTCAAATGCCTCATTGGCAAATTTTAAATTTTCATTCGCCTGCTCTACACTTTTGTCTGTCATTTTTAGTTTTCTTCTGGATTCATCAATTTTAAATTTGGATTGATTTATCTGAAGTTCAATTTTTTCTCTTGCCTCTTCAATCTGAAGCCCGGCAATCTTCATTTCGCTTTTTGCAGCTCTAAGGGTGTGTATCCTGTCCCCGAAATGGAAGATAGGCACATTAAGGACAAGCCCGAATGAGTACATTCCTGAGAATTTGTTGCTGTAGCCGTTATACACGTTCGGATTAGAAATTATATAATTGCCTGACAACACGAGATTTGGCATAAAACGCGACTGAGCAATCTTGTATGAGGAACCGGCAATGTTCTTAGCCTCTGTTAAAGCTTTGATTTCAAACCTGCTATTTATCATTGATTCAATCGATCCGTTAACAGGGACAACTTCTTCGATAGTATCAAGATTACTCTCTGAGAGGATTATATCCTTGTCCAGTTCAAGACCACAGATTTGATTCAGAGCCATCTTTGACAGTCTGAGACCATTCTCGGCCTTGACAAGTATCATCTCTGCCTCGTTTTTCTTGACCATGACTCTAAGTAGATCTGCTTTCGTTGCAACGCCCTCCTCGATCATAACCTTGACATTCTCCTCAAGTTTTGTCATAAGGTTACGGTACTCTTTGGCCAGTTTGTTTTTATTCTCTATGGATACGACTCTCCAATATGCCTCGTCAACCTCCATAATAAGATCATCGGCAGCCTTTTCCTCTTCGAGTTTGGCAACAGTCTCGGCACTGCGGGACATTTTGTACAGCTCTCTTATTTTACCACCTAGAAAGATTGGCTGGATGAAACCAACATTTCCGGCGTAGATGTTTTTAGAATCGAACTCCATAGCCTCTTTTGGAAGCAAGGCGTAGTTTTTCCAGATAATTTTCTCCGGATTTACTTTTGGGTCAAAAGGAACTCCGTTAGCGTCAAGTGGCGCATAAACTCCATCACTGACCTTAATCCATTGGTTTGAAATCTGATCCTGTCTGAAACCGAAAGACCCGTCTGTCATCTTTGTTCCAATCGGTAACAGTGCATCCTCACTGAGGAGCGAGATGTTCTTTTCGTTCCTCAAATAGGTTCCGTTGGCGGAAAAATTAGGTAAAAACTGTGTGAAGACAGATTTTCTTGTCTCCGATGCAATTTTTGCTTTCTCCTGAGATATCATCAGAGATCTGTTGTGCTCAAGGGCTAGCCTCCGGCACTCTTCGATAGAGAGGATGGACTGTGCCTGCAAAGAACATACAGTGCAGGCAGCGATAAACATTGTGATAAATCTTCTCATCTATATTACTTTTTTAGTTTGCAGTTGGTTCAACAATCAGATTATTAAGTAATCTGCGTACAATCTCCCTTGTAAAGAGCAGCTCATTTTCTGAAATACCGGAAGTTGCCTGGTCGAATGTATCTCTGACAATCTCCATTGCTTTTGATTCTAGCTCTTTTCCCCTTTCTGTGAGGTGAATGAGGTTTATCCTTCTATCTTTAGAGGATGGCCTTCTTTCGATAAGATCGTGTTTTGAAAGAATGTCAAGAAGGCGTGTGATGCTGGCTTTATCTTTTGCAGTCTCTTCGCTGATTACCTGTTGGGTTACTTTGTCTTTATTCCACAGTGACAGAAGCACAAGCCACTGTTCTGAAGAGATTTCCAGCCCGGCCTCCCTGAATTTCCTGTTCAGTAGGCGGTTCAATGAAGCAGATAATCTTCCGCTTAACACATCGAGTAGTTCTGTGATTTTTAAAAATTCATTTAGTTGCATAGACAATAGTTGTTATATCAACGATGCAAAGATATTTACATTTGATTAAATGCAAAAAAATTTCACAGAAATTTAATATTCAAGCTATTTTCCTGACCTAATGATAAACTCTTCACTGTTTCCCCGGAATGCGGGATTGAATATTGACTCAACAATTGAGACAGAGCTGGAAAATGTCCCTTCCTGAGTTACATAGAACAACTCTTTAAATTTAGATTCACCCTCAGGCAGTAATTCAAAATTATAATATAGAGCTGATTTTCCAATTTCTCTATAATAGTTTTCTCTGTATCCTGAGCATTCATCACATGGTAACAGACATGCAGCATTATTCGCGGATATCTTAACGTATGACCTGTTTTCTGTGCTATTAATGGTGTATTCGACCAGAATGCGATCTCCGGGTCTTAGTTTTGTTGAGGACGAATCGTCAGCCATTTTTAACTCGCTGAGAATCTCTTCCCCGTTTATCATGTCAATCTTAAAGAATCTGCGCTGAATATCTATACCGTTAGAGAATTTTTTCATTTTCGAATTATCTTCCTTGGTGTTTTTATGGATATAGATAAACTCCTGATATTTATTATTTTTCTTAACATAAACAGCATCTCTTTTTTTACTTAACTGGTATGTTGTAGGAGTATCTGAAATGCCAGACATTGAGCTCTTTAATGTGTTGTAAACGACATCTGTTGTAATATACGGATTTTGCCACAATTGATTCTCCTTCTGTAGCATCAGCCATTTACCAATTCCAGCCACCATCTCTTCATCTCCTGCTGAGGCAAATAGATCAAGTAAATCTGCATGAGCAGAGAGTTCACTATTTACAAAACCTCTGTATGGCAAAACTGCATTTGGAAAATATATACCTGTAGTACTGTTTTTTACGGCATATTGGCGGATTGATTTTATATATCTGTCCGCTTTCTGCTTTTCTCCGTTCCGCAACAAGGCGGATGCATAATACACATTGTTCAATACCTCAGGATTTAACGTCATTGTATCCATTTGTGAGATGTAGTAGTCTTTTGCAATCTTGACCTTTTCAGGAAGCGGGTATTCCGGGTATAAAGCACGCGCTCTTAAATAGAGAACGTTGAATGTGGCGAACAGGTTGTAGTTATATTTTTGCTTTCTCTCAAGATGTAGTTTGTATTGTGTTACAAAGTGAGAATCCAAACTCTCTATAGTTTCTCTCAAAATGGCCTCCTCCTCCGGAGTCGGTTTAATGGAACATATAGAGTAAATCTGTTTCATCTTTTCCAGAAACTCGAAAGAAAGATAATATGTCCCATCCATGCCTGGATACCAAGAGAAAAATGAATTCTTTTTTGTCAAAGAGGCTAAGAAAGGAATTGCTTTTTCCCGGAAAGTATTTAAATCCGGGCTCTTGAAGTATGCCTTTGCAAAGTAGGCACTCAGGCAATCAAAAAAATTCTGAGACTCTAGATTACTTATCTCCTTGAGACTCTCAATTGCAGAGTTTAACGGGTTGTTGATCACCACTTTTACATGACCTTCTGACTCTTTATTAGTAGATAGCTCGGAAAAATCAAATTTAAAATTCCCTGACTGATCCAGTGCTATCACTTTTGTCCGGATTATGTCGGTTTGCTTTGGTATGACTGGTATTAAGTGTTCCTCTGCATCAAAATGTGCTTTATCTTTGACTGACAGAGTAATTCCAAGAGAGTCTATTTTTGAAGGGACCGATACTCTCCACTTAACAGGTATCTGATTTTTTGAAGCCAGATTTACTTGCTGGCTTTTCTGAGGTAGTAACCGCCGGTGTTCATTGTCTATCGAGCCGAAAAGGTTGAGACCCGCAGAAAGGTGGAGATTTTCGTCGTAATTATTAATTAAAGTACTTATGATAGATATTGTATCTCCTTCCCTCAAGAATTTTGGAATATTTGTCTGGACCATAACATCTTTCTGCAAAACAAAAAGAGTGTCGGCACTGTTTAAAAGGAGATCTTTTGTGTTGGCAAATGCAAGAACCCGAAATGTCGAGAGCAGATCTGATGCAATAAATGGCACATTAACTTCACCATTGCTGTCTGTTTTCAGGTTGGGCAGAAAAGCGATTGTTTCCCGGAAGCTCTTTCTCACTCTTTGCTCACCACTCTTTATCTCATACGACCTATCATAATCAACAACAGCATATGGTATCCACTCTTCTTCAGACTCTTCATAAACATCAATAGGAGTGTGGTAATTTTTCAGAACAACATCAAGATTTGCAGAATTCATATTATTCCCATGTATATTATGATAATAGTTGCCATAACTCATTAATTGTGGGTTATAATTATTTTTTTCAAATCTGTCAGTCGTTTCATCAAAAATAGAAACGAGAACTTCAGCCCCCTCTAACGGTGCCCCTTGCTTGTCTTTCACTACAATCTTAAATGTTTCTGATGCTCCCGGTTCGTATTTCTCAGCTATATCAAGGAATTCAATATTGATTCCTTTTGTAACGGAAGGCCTTTTATATTGGATTAGCTTAGTATATAGAATATTGTTCTGTACTAATGTGATGTTTAATGATATCTTTTCAGGATAATCTGATTTATAATCAATGGAGTATCTCTTAATGCCATTGTCGTGTTTAATGAAGTAATTACATAATATTGAGTCTTTACCGACTAATGAAACATATGCATTTAATTTAAGAGAGTCGGAACCTAGAATGAAATCAATCAAATTGCCTGGTTTTATGATCTCTTCTTTAGATGGATAGAAGAGGAAACTTATATTATCCTGCAGTTTCTCGTCCTTTATGCTAAATAATGTAAACTTACTTGAGTCTCTGATAAAGAAGCCATTTCTTTCTGTTAAACGATACTTAATTTGGAAATTGCCGGATTTAAGTTTTTCCCAGTCAGGCCTGAATGGAATATTGCTTGTAAAAGAACCTTCGATGCAAAGTTTATCATCAGAGAACACTTGATAAATTCCGGGAAGATTAGTTTTCTCTTTTTCGATGAAACCACGTTCTGCAGAAACAATTATATCTGGGTTGTCCTCTTTGCATATAAGGCTATAAATATTATCTGATATGTTTGTATAGATCACACCTTGAAGTAGTTCCAGCTTACGATTGTGTGTCTCCCCATTTAAGTCGGTTACCCATATATTAGTTGACAGGAGTATTCCACATAATTTATTAGTTAAACTGTCATCCTGATTGACAGAGGGGAACTGAATATTGAAACACCCCGCAGAGTCCGTCTGGATAATTCCATAATATAAAAGATCCCGTGATCTATTAATCGAAACTTCACCATACAGCTCTCGGTTAGTTTCAATTTTCACACTGGCATTTTTTAGCGGGAAACCAGCGTATGAAACAACCTGACCTCTTATTCTGACTGTATCACCCACCTCTCTGTCGCTTTCGGAATCCGAACAAATAATTTTAAAATTAGGCCTCTTATACTCCTCGACCCTTATCAAATTTGAATATGCGAAAGCTGAAGGGAAATAGTAATATCCCTTTTTGGAATTCTCCGGCAATATGAAATATCCGTCAGCAGTTCCGAATTCATTCGTTTTTAGTTTTTTACTGAATGAAGTATTCTCGTGATTTTTCAAAATAATCTCTATTTCCTGTTCGCTGTTGATTTTCCAACTATCATCGATCAATTTATAGGAGAAAGCTTTGAAGTGAATTGTATCCTTTGGACTATAAAGCTTCCGGTCTGTAAAAATCTTATTGTAAACATCAGATCTCGATACAGATCTCTCATAATACCTATTGAGCGGGCCGTATCGTCCTATAGTATAATAAAATTCTGTGCCAATATCTTTAACTAAGGGTAGTGTAGTAAATCCATTGAATTCCATCACTTCAGAAGTGACAAGCTGGTATCTGGGCCCTTTTGTGCCGATTCCGGCAACCTCTTTGTAAAAAAAGATAGAATCCCGCTCAATAGGTTCACCTGTCTTAAAGTCGGTAACATATAGTTTATCTCTTGTCAGAGTTTGCTGATTATTAAATGACATAATGACTGCCGAATTTTTACAAACCGATATTTTTACAGAGTTATTTAAAGAGTCATTGAGAGAAGACGCTGTAACATAGTATAACCCCTCCTGTGGAATGTTAATTTTGTAACTTGTATACTGATAAACTCCGAACCGTTTATTAACGATGTCAATTGTGTCAGTTTTAATTAAGACAGTGTCACCCGAAGAGTAACCTAAGTCTTTATATTCGGGCAGCCTGAATATTTTAACAGAAATTGAAGGGATGTTCTTATGTTGGATAGATAGCCGGTGTTCTATCCCCGGATAAATCTGTCTTGATGAGTGATTTATATAGATACTTTTACTCTCAATATCACCCTTTATATTCGTAAATGTAGACAGATAGCTGTTTTTAGGTTCTTTATCAATCCAAAGCCTGCAGAATTCATATAGTTCCATTTTTTTAACCAACAGGTTTTTCCCCTTATGTCTATAAAGGTCTCTTTGTAAAGTGAGAGCTTTATTATGTGCAGCAATAATTGTATTTCTATTGTAAGGTAATTCTAAAAGCTCATTGTATTTCAAGATCTTGACACTGTCGTTGTCTGTCATGTTATCTATCTGGTCACAAACATAAATAATGTAATCAGCAGGATTTTCACTGTGTTTTTCAATGAGTATTTTGTATAGCGAATCTATCTTATTTTGGTGTTGAGTTATTTTTTTTCTGTCAGAGTATCTGAAATAGAAATTAGAACTTTTAATGCAATTTAAGGCATGAATTACTTTAAGGAGACAGTATTCATATATATCTAATCTTGAGTATCCTGTTTTCTGAAGTTCTCTGTCAATCAATTTTGAATAGAGACTGAAATCGAGAGATTTTAGATTAGAGGTGTTGGCAAGAATGTCATCAATAAATTCTTCGATTGTGACTCTATTGTCAATTCCAGTCATCGAATGTCCAAGGTACTCCAACATAGAGGCTTTATAAATGGCTCTCGCTGTAGAATCTTTTATGCTATATACCTTTTCAGTGAATTCTTTTATAGCAGCTGTCTTGGTTTTCCAGTTTTGAGACGCACGAAATTTGATTATATCATCCTTTGCAAGTATAGCTTCTTGATAATCATCTATTTTTAAGGCGATAGAGAATATTTCTTCAGCAGAAGAGATAGATGATTGTATGTACCCCTTTTTTTCTGCAGAGACAATATTACTCCGAAGTGAATCAATTCGCTGCTTGACATCGGCTATATCATACGCCTTGTGCTCCTGGGAAGAGAGTCGTAATGCAACAATTAAAAAGATAATTGTTAAGAAAAAATGTTTCATAAATATATTTGCCTGATTAACAAATATATGAAAAAACGATTATAATATGAATAGTAAAGAGAAAATTTCAGTGAAATCAGAGAATTTCATCAAAAAACCTCTTGTAAACCACGGCTTTTTCTTCGAGAGGTTTTGGATAAGCTCTTGAAGTTGAGGGTAAACGATAAAGTTTCATCTCTCTTCCGATATATTTAAATTCGGTAAAATTGCCAATTTCAGGTTTTTCAATTTTCAAGAGTTCAGAAACTGTGTCAAAAGCCTTTTGTCCGGTGACAGCCAATGTTTTACAATTGGGGGTATTCATTAGGAGCTCAGAAAGATTTACTTTATCCACTACTTCAAGAAAATTGTCTGATGCATTGTTATTCAGTCTCCTAACGGCTGTTGCTGAATCATATAGTGCAATGCCCTTATTTTCACAAAAATCCATTATTTTGGCAGAATCGAACTTTCCATTTGTTATGAAATGCTCTTTTTTCCCGAAAAATATGATACCGAAAATCCTCCACATATCGTTCTGTAGATTGGGATAGAAGAAATCCATCGACCATCTTTTTCGTGGAGGCGGAAAGCTTCCCAAAATGAGGATTTTAGCTCTTTTTGGAAGAAAAGGCTTTAGTGGGTGGACTTCGATATCCATAAATTGAGGTTTGAAATTATGATTTCTTATTTCCCTTCCTCTCCCTGCGGCTTGGCTTCTTGCTCTCTTTCTCTTTGGTGCTCTTTTTGGATGTGCTGCTTGTCTTTTTTGACTGGACGCTTGATTTACGCGGATATCTGCCGGTTGGTTTCTTTGAGCTATTGGATTCAGAAACAGGCTCACTCTCTTCGGTCTTATCCCAGATTAATATAAAATCAAGTTGTTTCTGCTCAAGATTGGCGCGGTCTACCTTAACTCTGACCTTATCTCCCAGAGTAAACCTCTTACCACTTCTTTTGCCGGTAAGCGACATAGAATCTTCGTTATATTCGAGATAGTCCTCTTTAATGTCCCTGAGTGCAACCAGACCCTCGATCTTAGTTTCGGCAAGCTCTACAAACATTCCCCATTCAGTGACACCGGAAACATTCCCTTCGAACTCCATCCCAACCTTGTCCTGCATGAATTCAACCATCTTGTATTTGATACTTGCTCTTTCCGCTTCCGTGGCAAGCTGTTCTCTTTCGCTTGAGTATTTGCAACGCTCCTCGTAGTACTTTTTATCCTGCGATTTTGCCTTGTCGAGGTACATGGCCAGAAGGCGATGAACCATCATATCCGGATATCTTCTAATCGGAGAGGTAAAATGGGTGTAATAATCAAATGCAAGCCCGTAATGGCCCAAATTTTCTGTAGAGTATCTCGCGCGAGCCATCGAGCGGAGAGCCATAATCTCTATTGCTCCCTCTTCAGGCCTTCCTTTTGCTGTCTCAAGCAGCTTGTTGATTTCTGAAGAGATCTCACGGGCATTCTTTGTGGGCTTCATCTCATAACCGAAGTGTTTGATAAAGGTCCTGAATGCTATGATTTTATCTATGTTCGGCTCTTCATGTATACGATAGACAAATGTCTTAGAGTCCTTCCCTTTGCCTCCTATAAAATAGGCTACCTCACGGTTTGCCAGCAGCATGAACTCTTCAATCAGCCAGTTGGACTCCTTTGTTATTTTTGAATAGACTCCTAAAGGTTTTCCGTTTTCGTCTACCTCAACCTTCATTTCAGGACGTTCAAAGCTGATTGCTCCGCTGCGGAATCGCTCATTTCTAAGTATTGTAGCAAGTTCGTGGAGTTTGAGAATCTCTTTTTTCATTGGCCCGTTCCCACCTTCAATTATCTCCTGCGCCTGATCGTAGTTGAATCTCATGTCGGAGTTGATAACGGTACGGCCGAACCACTTATTTATAAGCTTTCCTTTGTCATTCATCTCAAATACTGCGGAGAAACATAGCTTCTCCTCGTTCGGCCTTAATGAACAGAGTTTGTTAGACAATTTTTCGGGAAGCATCGGAACAGTCCTGTCCACAAGATAAACCGAAGTTGCCCTGTCCAGAGCCTCTTTCTCAATCAATGAACCGGGTCTGACATAATGTGTCACATCGGCTATATGTACCCCGATTTCCCAATTTCCGTTCTCAAGTTTTTGCAATGAGAGTGCGTCGTCAAAATCTTTTGCATCCGCAGGGTCGATAGTAAGGGTCGGAACGTTCCTGAAATCTCTTCTTGATTTAATCTCGTCTAAAGAAATGATTTCTGATATTTTATCTGCTTCCTTCTCAACATTTGCTTCAAACTTGTATGGAAGACCGAATTCTGCAAGTATGGCGTGCATTTCGGTGTTGTTGTCACCGGGAGCACCCAGAATGTCAATTACGTGACCTAGAGGTTCATCAGACCTCCTGGGCCAGTCATCCACAAGAGCGGCTACCTTAAGTCCATTCTCCTTGATGTCAATGCTTTCCATGGGTATCCTTATGTCGTAAGGCATATTCTTACTTTCAGTAATCACCCATGCCTGAGAGCCTGCAATTTGTAAAATGCCGATTATCGGCTTTTTAGATCTCTCAACTATGTCAATTACCTCTCCCTCGATTCTTTTTGTGTTGGTCTTTTTGCTTGTCATAACCACTTTGACGGTGTCACCGTGCAAAGCGTGTCTCATCTTTCTGGCACTAACGAAAATGTCATCCTCAAACCCCTCCCGGATAATAAATCCGTACCCCTCTCTAGTCATGCTTACGCGTCCGATAGTCTCCTCTTTCGGAGTCTTTGAGACACTTTTACCCCTTTTGTTAAACTTTCCGGAGTTTTTTTCGTTTCTTTTATTATGCATTTTTTCTCTATTTTTGTCTGATTTATGGCAACAAAATTAATTAATTATATGGATAAAAAGGTACTTTTAATGATCCTCGATGGTTGGGGGGAAGGAAGACAGGACAAATCAAATGTTATTTATACCCAGGGAGAACCGAATATTGATGCTATAAGAGCAAAGTATCCGGTGTCAAAACTCTCTGCATGTGGAGAGGACGTAGGACTTCCTGAAGGACAAATGGGAAATTCTGAGGTTGGTCACCTGAATATCGGTGCGGGAAGGGTTGTATATCAGGATCTTGTTAAGATCAACAAAGCATGCCGCGAAAAGAAGCTTATGGAGAATCCCGAGATTAAAGCAGCATACGAATATGTAAAGAAATCAGGGAAGGCTTTACACTTCTTTGGTCTTATGAGTGACGGAGGTGTACATAGTTCTATGGAGCATCTTTTCGGATTTCTGGATGTTGCAAAGGAGTGGGGACTTGAAAAGGTATATGTACACGCCTTTATGGACGGAAGGGATACAGATCCAAAGAGCGGTAAGGGCTACATCGATACCCTCCAGAAATACATTTCAGGCTCTAAGGCAAAGCTTGCCTCGATAATAGGACGTTACTATGCAATGGACCGCGATAAAAGGTGGGAGAGGGTAAAACTTGCTTACGACCTCCTGACTGAGGGCAAGGGAGAGCCATTCACATGTGGGGTTGATGCAATGCAGAAGAGTTACGACAATGGTGTGACCGATGAGTTTATCAAACCGATGGTGGCTGTTGGTGACGATGGTAAGCCTGTTGGGCCTCTCAAAGAGGGTGACGCCGTTATATTCTTCAACTTCCGTAACGACCGTGCGAGGGAGATTACAAGCGTGCTTACTCAGACAGATATGCCGGAGCAGGGTATGAAGACCATGCCTCTTTACTACTGCACACTGACTCCTTACGACGATAAATTCAAAGGGATGCATATCCTCTATGACAAGGAGAACGTACAGAACACTCTCGGTGAGGTTGTTTCTGCCGCCGGCAAGAAGCAACTCAGAATAGCAGAAACAGAAAAGTATGCGCACGTCACATTCTTCTTCTCGGGTGGAAGAGAGGCAACTTTTGAAAACGAGAGCAGGATTCTGATAAATTCACCAAAGGTTGCAACCTATGACCTTCAACCGGAGATGAGTGCACCTGAGATCAAGGAAGCCCTTGTTGCAGAGCTTGCTAAACAAGATAAAGACCTTATTATACTCAACTTTGCAAACGGAGACATGGTAGGTCACACAGGTGTTTACGAAGCAATTCGCAAGGCTGTCAAGACAGTAGATGAATGTGCCTCAGAGGTTGTAAAGGTTGCAAGGGAGAATGGTTACTCTGTCATTATCACTGCAGATCACGGTAATGCGGACTATGCCGTTAACGCTGACGGGACGCCAAACACGGCACACTCACTTAATCCTGTTCCTTTCATAGTTGTAGATGATGATGTGAAATCCGTGAAAGACGGGATACTTGCAGATATCGCCCCGACAATACTCAAGCTTATGGGTATCCCTGCTCCGAAAGATATGACAGGACAACCGTTGATCTAAAAAGAGAGAATAAAAATAAATTTCTTGTTTAGGCTGTCCTTCGGGTCAGCCTAAATTTTGTACCTTTATCCGACTTGAAAAACACATTTTCTAATGCCTTTTGTTCACCTTCACGTTCACACTCAATACTCTGTTCTTGACGGAGCAGCTAACATAAAGAACCTTTTTAAAAAAGCATCCGAAGATAAACAGGTTGCACTTGCGATTACCGATCACGGGAATATGTTCGGAGTCAAGGAGTTTCTGGATACAGCCAAAAAGTATCCTGATGTAAAGCCGATTGTCGGCTGTGAGTTCTATCTGACAAGAGAGGGGCGCTTCAATAAAAGAGGAAGGGAGGACCAGGGTGCTTATCACCTTATTTTGCTGGCAAAGAACCACAACGGATATAAAAACCTGATCAAGCTTGCCTCATACGCATATATTGAAGGTTTCTACTATAAACCTAAAATCGACAGGGAGCTCCTTGAGAAATACTCATCAGACCTGATTTGTTCCTCTGCATGCCTGGGCGGAGAGGTTCCGCAGGCAATTATAGAGTGGAATCTCAGAGAGGCAGAGGAGACAATTCTTTGGTACAAGAATCTTTTTGGAGAAGACTACTATCTTGAATTACAAAGGCATGAGACAAACTTGCCGGGAGCAAACGCTACTGTTTTCATAACACAACAGTTTGTCAACGAGGAGATTGTTAAACTGGCCAAAAAGCATAGCATAAAATGTATTGCAACAAATGATGTCCATTTTGTCAACAAGGAGGACGGAGATGCACATGACCGTCTTATCTGCCTTACGACAAATTCTGACGTAGATGATCCGAAAAGGATGAGGTATACCAAGCAGGAGTACCTTAAAACCCAGGAGGAGATGGAGACCATTTTCAGTGACATACCTCAAGTGCTTGAGAACACTCTCGAGATAGTTGAAAAGATAGAAAAATATTCAATAGAATCTGATCCCATCCTGCCTGTCTTTCCGATACCTGAACAATACGACAACTCCGATGACTATCTGCGCGATCTTACCTATAAAGGAGCTGTAAGCCGTTATGGCGATCTAACATCGGAGATAACCGAGAGGATTGATTTCGAGCTTGGGACAATCAAGCGAATGGGTTATCCCGACTACTTCCTGATTGTACAGGATTTCATATCCGCAGCAAGGAATATGGGTGTCTCTGTCGGGCCGGGAAGAGGATCTGCCGCCGGGTCGGTTGTTGCCTACTGTCTAACCATTACTGACGTTGACCCCATCAAGTATAAGCTTCTGTTTGAACGTTTCCTGAATCCGGACCGAATCTCGCTTCCTGATATTGACATTGACTTTGATGATGACGGCAGGTCAAAGGTGTACAGATATGTAGAGGATAAATATGGTAAAGACCATGTATCCCATGTTATTACATTCGGCACCATGGGTGCCAAGACTGCAATCAGAGACATTGCCAGGATTCAGAAGCTGCCGCTGAATGAGTCCGACAGGCTTGCCAAGCTGGTTCCTATGAGGTTCAGTGATGATAATAACGGTGATAAGGTTGAGGTTTCACTTGACAACTGTATTAAGCAAGTGCCGGAGATAGCAGAGGCATTCAAATCTGAAGATCCTCTTGTGAGAGATACGATGGAGTTTGCCAAGAAACTTGAGGGTAACGTTCGAAATGTAGGAGTTCATGCCTGTGCAGTAATTATCGGGCGTGATGACCTCAGGGAGTTTATACCTATTTCAACGGCAAAGGATAAGGAAAGTGGCGAGGACATATGGGTATCTCAATATGAAGGATCTCATATAGAGAAAGTCGGTATGCTGAAGATGGATTTCCTGGGCCTGAAAACTTTGTCTATCATTAAAGACTCAATCGAGAATATAAAGAGATCCAGAGGATTTGTCCTTGACATCAACTCTATACCGCTTGACGACAAGACTACCTACGATCTTTTCAGCCGAGGTGACTCAGTAGCGACATTCCAGTTTGAAAGTGACGGTATGAGAAAGTGGCTGAGGGAGCTGAAGCCGACAAAGCTTGAAGACCTCATAGCCATGAACGCCTTGTACAGACCGGGTCCTATGGATTATATCCCGGATTTTGTCGACCGTAAACAGGGCAGAAAGCAGATTGAATACGATCTTCCGGAGATGGAAGAGATTCTCGCTGAGACATATGGGGTTACTGTTTATCAGGAGCAGGTCATGCTTCTTTCACAGGCACTTGCGGGCTTTACAAAGGGTGAGGCCGACAAGCTTAGAAAGGCGATGGGAAAGAAGGACAAGAAACTCATGGATGAGCTTAAGACTAAGTTTATTTCAGGAGGAACTGAGAGAGGACACTCTGAGGAAATTCTTGAGAAAATCTGGAAAGACTGGACAGCATTTGCCTCTTATGCATTCAACAAGTCTCACTCTACTTGCTATGCCTGGATAGGTTATCAGACAGCATATCTTAAGGCAAATTACCCGGCAGAGTATATGGCTGCCACGCTGAGCAGGAACCTGAACAACATTGAGGAGATTACCAAACTGATGGATGAGTGCAAGAGAATGGGTCTTAAAGTGCTGGGTCCTGATGTTAATGAAAGTGCAAACAACTTCACGGTCAACAAAAAAGGCGATATACGTTTTGGTATGGCCGGCATAAAAGGTGTCGGTTCAGCAGCGGTTGACAGTATTGTGAAAGCGAGGGAGGAGGGAGATGCACCATTCTCGTCTGTATTTGATTTCATAGAGAGGATCAACATTGGGGTAGTAAACAGAAAGACGATCGAGTCTCTTGTTTTTGCCGGAGCAATGGATTGCTTCGAGGAGGTAAAAAGAGCACAATATATGTTGCCAACTCTCAAGGAAGATACATTTCTCGATGCGCTTCTCAAGTATGCCAACAAGTTTCAGTACGATGTCCTGAATGGTGGGAATTCCCTTTTCGGAGAGAGCGAGACAATCAAACTGACCCCTCCCGAGATACCGCCTCTGACCGTCGAGGTTAACAAATATGACCTGCTCAACCGCGAGAAGGAGCTGGTCGGTATGTACCTATCTGCGCACCCTTTGGATCAGTTTGCTTTTGAAGTTGACCATTTCACCACAAACACCCTTTCACAGATAAAGGAGTTGCTTGACAGGGCACCGAAAGAGAGTGCTATACAGGGCAAGGAGGTTATAATTGCAGGAATCATAACAAATGTGAAGATCTCATACACAAAGGTGGGTTCTAAGCCTTATGCCAACTTTACGGTAGAGGATTACGGCGGAACTTTCAGTTTTACCCTCTTCTCTAAAGATTATGAGAACTATATGCAGTATATGCAGCCTAATCTTCCACTGTTAATCAAGTGTGCTATTTTACCGAGGTTCTCTTTTGGTGCCAATAAACAGGAGGCGCCTAAGGAGTATGAGTTGAAGATCAAGGGTATGAGACATCTTGCCAATACCAAGGAGGACTTTATCAAGCAGGTTACATTGGATCTCCCTGTTACATCTCTTACATCAGATGTCAGGAAAAACCTTGTTAAAAGGTTAAAGGAGAATCCAGGGACGGCTGTCTTGACAATCAATGTGCTTGACTATACAAACAAATTGAGTGTGGAGTTTATCTCTACAAAGTTTAAGGTTTCTCTGGATCAGGATATGCTTAACTATCTGAACTCAGTTTCAATCGGCTGCTCTTTCACTCCAACCCTGAGCTTTTAGCTCTATCTCCGCTCCGTCAGGAGTTACCAGACAGGCATAGCCACTGTCAGATGTCAGGTGGCCTATAACGTCAAGTTGCGGCAATTCTCTCTTGATTGTCTCATATTTTGACAGAGGAACGGTATAGAGAATCTGAAAATCATCACCTCCGTTCAGCGCGGCTGTTATTGCATCCATGTGCAACTCTTCAGCCATTTCGAATGTCTGGGAGGCAATAGGGATTTTATCAAGAAAGACCTTTGCACCAAGATTGCTCTTTTTGCAGATATATTTGACTGCATCGGCAAGCCCGTTTGTGATGAAAACTCCGTCTGATGGCAGAATGTCATTATTTGCGAAGGATTCACCGACAGATGTGTTAACCTGAGGGCTGAGGTAGGATTGAAGTATGAATTTATATCCCTCTAATTGTGGCTGAACTCCGGGATTGTTGTTGAAGAGGAGCTTCTCTCTCTCCAGAAGCTGCAGACCCATAAAAGCGGCACCAACATTTCCGGTTATACACAAAAGCTCTCCTGATTGTGCTTTCGGAGTTTGAACAAACACCTCCGTTTTTTGTTTTCCTTGGGATGATAAGCTAATGGTAAGCCCTGTGAGAGATGAGGACAAATCCAGAGATATGTTTGTAATCTTGTTTTCTTGCAGAGCAGCGGAAACTCCACTCCAGAGTTCTTCAACATCCTCTATACAGAATCTTTTAGAGAGGCCGATGTTTAGAGAAAGAGCGCAAGGAGTGTAATTATGGGCAATGATTGGTCCAAACACGCTCAGAACAGCTTTGTAACCAAGGTGTTTCAACGGTGTGTATATGAGATCAAAGTCTATTCCCTCCAAAAGAAGTTTTTGGGAAGAGATCCAGTGGTGCCCGGCTTCCTCACCGAAGCAGACAGTATCGGAGAGTGAAGACCCGACAGTAGTTAGAAGGCGGTCTATGAGCCCAACCCTGCCAATTTCTTCTATCGGTGTTCTTTTTGGAGTGCTGTCGTTTGCTTTAGTCATGGTATTTATTTTGTACGCAAAAATAGCTTAAAAAGATATAACTTTGCACCACGATGAGCGAAAATGATATAATTCAGAAGGTAACCGAGGCCGATTACGAACATGGTTTCGAGACGGTTCTCGATCAGGAATACTTCCCGAAGGGGCTTAATGAGGAGATAATTAAAAATATCTCCAAGAAGAAAAATGAGCCTGAATGGTTGCTTGAGTTCAGACTTAAGGCATACAACAAGTGGTTGACAATGAAGATGCCTACATGGCCCCATCTTAAGATTCCCGAAATTGATTATCAGGATATTATCTATTTTGCCGCTCCAAAGCAAAAGGAGGCGAGCTCAGAGATTGATCCTGAATTACAGGCAACATTTGATAAACTCGGAATCCCTCTGGATGAGAGAAATGTACTTGCAGGAGTAGCAGTGGACGCTGTATTTGATTCTGTTTCGGTTAAGACTACTTTCCGTGAATCATTGGCAGAGAAAGGCATTATATTCTGCTCTTTTTCAGAAGCTGTACGGGACTATCCCGATCTTATAAAGCAGCATCTTGCATCTGTTGTGCCATACGGGGATAATTATTTTGCAGCATTGAACTCTGCAGTCTTCAGTGACGGATCTTTCTGCTATATTCCCAAAGGGGTAAGGTGCCCGATGGAGCTTTCGAGCTACTTTAGGATTAATGCAAAAGGGACAGGGCAGTTTGAGAGGACTCTCATCGTTGCCGAAGAGGGTTCTTATGTAAGTTATCTTGAGGGTTGCACGGCTCCTAAAAGGGATGAAAATCAACTTCATGCAGCTGTTGTTGAAATAGTGGTAATGAAAGATGCCGAGGTGAAATATTCAACCGTTCAGAACTGGTACCCGGGTGACTCACAAGGCAGAGGCGGTATATACAACTTTGTTACGAAGCGTGGAATCTGCAAAGGGGAGAACAGTAAGCTATTCTGGGCCCAGGTGGAAACCGGTTCTGCAATAACTTGGAAATATCCGAGTACAATACTCAGGGGCGACAACTCCATGTCAGAATTCTACTCTGTTGCAGTGACAAACCATCATCAGCAGGCAGATACCGGCACAAAGATGATTCACATAGGAAAGAACACAAGGAGCAGGATTGTGAGCAAGGGAATATCTGCCGGCGTAAGTGAAAACAGCTACAGAGGATTGGTTAAAGTCCTTCCCAACGCCGAAGGTGCAAGAAATTTCACACAGTGTGACTCTTTGCTTCTTGGCGACAAATGCGGCGCTCATACTTTCCCCTATATAGAGAACGAGAATGAGACTGCGATTCTGGAACATGAGGCTACAACCTCCAAGATAAGTGATGACCAGCTCTTTTATTGTCAGCAGAGAGGCATAGGCATGGAAGATGCTGTCGGGCTTATAGTTAATGGTTACGCAAAAGAGGTTCTCAATCAGCTTCCTATGGAATTTGCAGTAGAGGCTCAGAAACTTTTACAGGTTACACTTGAGGGAAGTGTCGGTTAAATCTGAAATATAGAAGATGGAACTTTTCAGCATAAATAACATACTGTTTTCAATCGGAGGTCAGGGAGTGAGCCTGATAGAGCTGATATCCGTGGTGGCAGGTCTGACATGTGTATATCTGGCAACACGGGCCAAAGTGGCAAACTTCTGGGTCGGCTATGCATACAATATTCTGCTGTTCATCCTTTTTTACCAAAAGGGGCTCTATTCCAGCATGTTGGTTCAGCCGGTCTCATTCGCAATAAACTTTTACGGACATTACAGGTGGACCCATCCGCGTACCGGAGAGCAGAACGAGAAGCACCAACTGAAGATATCTGTCATGTCAAACCAAAAGAGAGCCTATTTCCTGGCGCAGATAGTTGTGATCGGGGCAATATGGGGAACAGCTCTCACATTCCTGGACAACATCTGGCCCTCTGTTTTCAGCGAAGCCAGGACACCATATCTTGATGCAATAATTACAGTAACAATTCTCACGGCACAGTATCTTTCTGCCCAGAAACGACTCGAGTGCTGGGGAGCGTGGTTCCTTGTAAATACAACAAATATAACACTCTATATTCTAGCCGGATTGGTATTCATGCCTCTTGTGAGTGCAGGGTATCTTGTGCTGGCCTTCTTCGGATTTTCAATGTGGAGAAGGGAGTGGAAAAGTAATAACTAAAAAAGTAAATATTAAACAATATGTTAGAAATTAAAGGCTTGCGTGCTTCAGTCGAGGGCAAGGAGATTTTAAAGGGGATAGATTTCTCTGTAAAGGCCGGTGAGGTTCATGCCATCATGGGGCCTAACGGGTCGGGAAAAAGCACACTCTCTGCAGTTCTTGCGGGAAGAGATCATTTTAATGTAACAGCCGGAGAGGTCAGATATCAGGGTGTAAACCTTCTTGAACTTGCTCCTGAAGAGAGAGCCCACATGGGAATATTTCTGGGATTCCAATATCCTGTTGAAATTCCGGGAGTAAGCAATGTAAATTTCATGAAGACAGCTATAAATGAGAAGAGGAAATTCGAGAATCTTCCACCACTCACAGCTGCAGAGTTTCTGAAGATGATGAGAGAGAAGATGGCGGTTGTGGAGATGGACAGCTCTTTCTCAAGCAGGGGTGTGAATGTGGGTTTTTCAGGAGGAGAGAAGAAAAGGAATGAGATTTTCCAGATGGCAATGCTTGATCCGAAACTTGCTATCCTGGATGAGACAGACAGTGGTCTGGATGTAGATGCCCTCAGAATAGTTGCATCAGGTGTCAATAAGCTTAAGACACCGGACAATGCCTTCATTGTCATAACACACTACCAGAGGTTGCTGGACTATATAGTACCGGACATTGTACATGTTTTGTATGACGGAAGGATTATCAAGACTGCCGGCAAGGAGCTCGCCATGGAGGTTGAGACCAGGGGATATGATTGGTTAATAAATAGTTAGACTATGTCACTGCAGTATAAATATAATCCTGAAATACCGGAGGTATTCCGATGCAGGGTACCACTGCCCGGGACAGATCAGGCATACATGCTGAACGGCCGTCTGCGCGAAAATATCAAGGTTGAAGGGAAACTTGAGTTGAAACCGCAAGCGGAATCCGGATTCAGTGTGTCTGTATACCCCGGCGCGGCTTTAGCGGATACTCTCCAGATTATCAGTGTAAGAGACTCAAACGACGTAGATGACCTGCGGTTCTCAAACACCCTCTCCTTCGGTCAGGGCTCGGAATCTTCCATTCTTCTTTGTACCCATACATTGTCGATGGACGAGTTCCGTACGGAATCAGACATTGACATAACCCTTTCAGAGGGAAGCCGTGCAAATATTGTAGTAATGCAGAATGAGCATAACGGTTCCTCGCACAAGATGAACTTCAAAATAAAACAGTCAAAGGATTCTTATCTGAGAATGAATATAATCTCACTTCACGGGGCAAAGCTGGAAAATGCAGTGAATGCTACGCTCGAAGGTGAGGGAGCTGTCTGTGAATTAAACGGATTATATCTTGTTGACGGGAAACAGGAGATTGCCACATCGGTAAATATGACGCACCTTGTTCCTCATTGCCTCAGCTCACAGCTATTCAAAGGAATCCTGGATGACGAGTCAAAGGCTATTTTCAGCGGATTGATAAAAGTTGCCAAAGATGCACAGAAAACGGAGGCATACCAGGCAAACCACAATCTTCTGCTTTCTAGAAAGGCAAAGGTTTATGCCCAGCCTCAACTGGAAATCTATGCCGATGATGTCAAATGTTCGCATGGGGCAACAAGCGGAAGACTGGATGAACTCGCTCTGTTTTATATGCGCTCAAGAGGAATAGGAATGCACGAGGCAAAGTTGCTTCAGCAGCTGGCTTTTGTTTACGATGTGCTTGAGAAGATCAATAACGAAACACTCCGCATAAGACTCCAGGAGCTTGTAGAGTCAAGGCTCAGAGGTGAATTCGGTCAGTGTACGAATTGTAGTATGAATTGTTGTTAACCACTAAAACCTACAGATATGAAAATTTCTAAACTTATTATTGTACTGCTATTTTTATTTGCAGGCAAGACAATCTATGCCCAGACCGACAAGATTGTCGGCATGTGGTACACTATAGATGAAGATGGAAACAAGAAATCACTTGTTAAAATATACAGGGCAACAAACGGAACATTTGAGGGTGTCATAGAAAAACTGCTGACAGGAGATCCTGCCCGCAAGTGCGTAAATTGCACCGGTGCCGAGAAAGGAAAGCCAATAGCCGGAATGATTTTTATTAAAAATCTGAGACCCGGCGGAGGCAAGCTCTCGGGAGGAACAATCCTTGATCCCGCAAACGGCAAGATATATAGCTGTACGATCTCTCTAGATAAAGGTGGTAGTAAGCTAAAAGTCAGAGGATCATTGGATAAGTCCGGTCTTTTAGGCAGGAATCAGACCTGGGAAAAAGCCCCTTCTGTTGATTAAGTGTTGATAAGATTTAACACATTAACTCAGTTTCTCCATCATTTTACTATATTTTTGTAACAGTCGGAAGAGTAATCTCTCGGCTTTTTCTATCATTTTAATTATTACAAACTTATGAAGACTTACACCTACGAAGAGGCCATGGCTGCCAGCCTTGAGTATTTCAAGGGGGACGAGCTTGCTGCATCTGTCTGGATTAACAAATATGCCATGAAAGACTCTTTCGGCAATTTGTATGAGAAATCTCCCGAAGATATGCACTGGAGGTTGGCTAATGAGTTTGCGAGGATAGAAGAGAAGTACCCAAACCCAATGACAGCACAGGAAATATACGAACTCCTCAGGGAGTTTAAATATATTATTCCGCAAGGGGGGCCAATGACGGGAATCGGTAATAATCACCAGATTGCCTCATTGTCAAACTGTTTTGTAATAGGACACAACAAACCTGCAGACTCGTATGGAGGAATCATGCGTATTGATGAGGAGCAGGTGCAGCTTATGAAGAGAAGGGGCGGCGTTGGCCATGACCTTTCACACATAAGACCTGCGGGAAGTCCTGTACTTAACAGTGCACTTACGTCTACAGGAGTTGTTCCTTTTATGGAACGATACTCAAACTCAACAAGAGAGGTGGCGCAGGATGGAAGAAGGGGAGCTCTTATGCTTAGCATCTCAATTAAACACCCGGATTCAGAGCATTTTATCGATGCGAAGCTTGAACAGGGAAAAGTAACCGGGGCAAATGTCTCGGTCAAAATCGACGACGAATTCATGCGGGCGGCGTTACAGGGTAAAAACTATACCCAGCAATACCCGATCGATTCTGATAAACCAAAAGTTGTCAAGGAGATTGACGCGCCAACATTGTGGAAAAAGATCATCCACAACGCATGGAAATCGGCAGAGCCCGGTGTTCTTTTTTGGGACACCATTATACGTGAATCATTACCGGATTGTTATTCAGACCTGGGTTACAGGACTGTCAGTACAAACCCTTGCGGCGAGATTCCTCTCTGTCCGTACGATTCATGTCGTCTAATTGCCATAAATCTATACTCTTATGTTGAAAATCCGTTCACACCGGAGGCAAAGTTCAACAAAGAGCTTTTCAAGGACCATGTAAAGAAAGGCATGAGGCTCAATGATGACCTTATCGACCTTGAAATGGAGAAGATAGATCAGATAATTGCAAAGATTGAAGCTGATCCTGAGGAGCAGGAGGTAAAAGAGGCAGAGCTTAATCTCTGGAGAAAAATCCAGAACAAGACACTGGGCGGCAGACGTACTGGGCTTGGAATTACAGCCGAGGGTGACATGCTTGCAGCACTGGGACTAGTTTACGGTACGGATAAGGCAATCGACTTAGCCGTTGAGATTCAGAAAACTCTTGCAGTCGAGGCTTACAGGTCTTCAAACACCATGGCGCAAGAGAGGGGAGCCTTCCCAATCTTTGATCCTAAGAGAGAGGAAAACAACCCTATGATCCAAAGGATTAAGAGAGAAGATGAGGAGTTGTACGATCTTATCGTAAGATACGGAAGAAGAAACATATCCATGTTGACAATAGCCCCTACGGGCACAACTTCACTGATGACCCAGACCACATCGGGTATCGAACCTGTCTTCCTGCCTGTATACAAGAGAAGGAGAAAAGTCAACCCTAACGACAAGAATGTCGTGGTTACATTTAAGGATGAGGTTGGTGATGTTTGGGAAGAGTATTATGTATTCCACCACAAGTTCATGACATGGTGCGAGATTAACGGCTATGACAAGGCTAAGGTTTTAGCAATGAATGGACCGCAGATTGATGCATTAGTCGCAAAATCACCTTATTACAAGGCAACATCCAATGATATAGACTGGCTTGCCAAGGTTAAGATGCAGGGACGCATGCAGAAATGGGTGGACCACTCGATAAGTGTTACCGTGAATCTTCCTAACTCTGCAACTGAGGAGTTGGTTGCAGATGTATATAAGACTGCCTGGGAGTATGGTTGCAAAGGTGTGACTGTCTACAGGGATGGTTCAAGAGCCGGAGTACTTGTCTCTACAAAGGAGAAAGACGCCAAACCTGCAGTAAGGAGAGTGGAGAGACCAAAAGCTCTTGATGCAGAGGTAATTAGATTTAAAAATGGACCTGAACAGTGGATTGCACTTGTCGGACTAATGAACGGAGCTCCTTATGAGATATTTACAGGTCTTCTGGATGAGGATACCAGAAATATACCGAAATCTGTAACTATGGGCTTCATCGTCAAGGAAAAAGACGATTCAGGCAATTCACGTTACGATTTTCAATATATTGACCGTTACGGATACAGAAATACTGTCGGAGGTATCTCCCATATGTTCAACAAAGAGTACTGGAACTATGCAAAGCTGATTTCCGGTGTATTGAGGAACGGGATGCCGATAGTAGATATCGTAAACCTTGTTAACGGCTTGCAACTTGACAGTGAGGCTATCAACACATGGAAGAACGGTGTTGAGAGGACGCTGAAGAGATATATTCCTGACGGAACAAAGGATGATACAGGTAAGAAGTGCGATAAGTGCGGATCTTCAGAGCTTGTATATCAGGAGGGATGTCTCAGTTGCATGAACTGCGGATTTTCAAAGTGCGGATAATGATTGTTTATCCTTGTGCAAAGATTAATATCGGTCTTAAGGTTATTGGTAAACGTCCTGACGGTTACCATGACCTTGAGACTTTTTTCTTTCCCGTAGGGATGACAGATATACTTGAAGTAGTAGAGGCAGAGGAGACAACACTCTCCGTTTATGGCAACGAACTGGACTGCAGGATGGAAGACAACCTGTGCTTCAAGGCCTACAATCTTCTTAAAAAAGAGTTTGACCTGCCCCCGGTAGAGATTCACCTGCTTAAAAGAATACCTTCTGGAGCGGGGCTTGGCGGAGGATCCTCAGATGCATCAAATATGCTGATAGCTCTCAATAAACTCTTTAATCTTGAAATTGACAAAGAGAGACTTTGTACATATGCATCCTTATTAGGCAGTGACTGCCCATTTTTTATTCATGCTTCCTACCTTGATGCAAAAAAGGGAGAGGGTATGTACGGTGAGGGAAAGGGAGAGATCTTAACCCCGATGACAATACCGGAATTGGCCGGAATTTCTGTTAAAGTCGAGGTTCCGGATATCTTTGTGTCAACGGCAGAGGCTTATGCCGGTGTAAATCCGCAAAAGGGTTCTGAAACGCTTAAAGAGACACTGAGCAGACCGATTGATGAGTGGAAGAGTGTCGTCAAGAACGATTTTGAGGGACACATCTTTAAAAAGCATCCGATTCTGGATGCGAAGAAACAGGAATTCTACAAAAAGGGAGCAGTTTACGCCTCAATGTCAGGCAGCGGATCTGCCATTTACGGTCTATTCAGAGACTGAAATAACCTATCTATATAAAATCGAAGGGCGACTCCCTGCTACAGAAATCAGCCCTTACTAGTGTACTAAAACCTAAACCTACACAAATAAGATGCATTAGCAAGCTGTTACGTTGCATTAAAAATCAAAATTTTTCATTTTTTTTAAAAAAAGAAGTGGAAGCCGCGCAGCAAAAAATCCTATAATCCCTACTCCAACAATTGTCATTATTACATCTTTCCATTTAATGACTACAGGATAGGCATCTATGACAAAATTTCCGGGCATCCTGACGAAACCGAATTTCTGCTGTAAGAAGCAAATTACCAGACCGATGATAACTCCGGCGATAATACCAAGGAATGAGATCATCCACCCTTCGAGAAGGAAGATATTCTTGATATCGCTCTCTTTAGCCCCAAGATTTTTCAATATCTCTGCATCCTCTTTCTTTTCCATTATAAGCATCGAGAGTGAGCCAAAAAGATTGCAAGAGATTATTATAATTACAAAAAGCAATATCAGATATATCGAGAGTTTTTCAGAACCCATCATCTTGTAAAGAGTCTCGTTCTGCTCATATCTGTTCTTTATTGTGTAATCATTTCCCAGTAACGCAGTGAACTCTTTTTGCAGCTTATCTGTATTGACACCCTCTTTCAGATATAATTCAACGGATGTCACCTCACCATCGTAATATTCGGTGAGATTTCTTGCCACTTCTATTGGAATATAGATATAGCGCTCATCATAACCCTTTTCCAATGAAAATATACCGGCCGGGAACAACGTCTCAATATTAAGCGAGGCCATCGGATTAATAAAGGAGACCGGTCTGAATCTTGAAGGGAAGTATAGGTCTAAACCACCCACAAAGTGAACCCTCAACCCGAGTTTCTGCGCTATTCCACGTCCGATTACAGCCTGAGCAACCTCTCCGTGATAGAGGGAAAACTCTCCCTCCACAAGATAGTTCCCCAAGGTCGAGATACTCATAAGTACCGAATCAATCCCCTTAATAGTGGCGACAGACTCCTCTTCCCCATACTTCACAAATACATTCTCCTCAACAACTTCACAGAAGCTGGCCACATTAAGAGAACTCCTGATCTGATCAAAAGCGGCAGAGTGGGGGATGAAGCTCTTCTCCTTTGCGGGAACAATCAAAAGGTCACACTCGTGGGTGCTGTAAAGAGATCTTATAAGCCCGTCAAACCCATTGTATACAGAAAGTATGACAATGAGAGCCATCGTCCCCAACATAATTCCCGCAGCACTGATGAGGGAGATTATATTTATGACGTTATGCGACTTTTTTGCAAAAAGGTAGCGCCCGGCTATGAAAAACGGAAGATTCAACTATCTGTTATTTATTTCTTCAGGAGCTCGTCAATCCTCTCAACATAATCGAGAGAGTCATCTACATAATAAAGCAATTCGGGAACAATCCTCAACTGCTTTGAGATCCTCTTTCCAAGCTCACCGCGGATGTATCTTGAGGCAGCGTTAACAAGCTTCAATGTATCCTGGGCTTTCGCCGAAGGAAAAATGCTGAGGTATACTTTTGCCACCGCCAGGTCCGGGCTTACCTTGACAGAGGTCACGGTAACCATTGCCCCGCCAAAAGATGCCATCCCCTTACCCTGGATTATTTCAGCAAGATCTCTCTGGATCTGCTTTCCAACTTTCTGTTGTCGTGTGCTCTCTCCTTCCATGGTTATAGCAGTTTAATTATAAAGTAGTTTTTCTTACCCTTCTGAACGAGGATATATTTATTATTGAGCAGGTCACTCTCTGTTATAGGAGCTTCTGCAGAGATACACTTTTCCTTATTTATCGCAACTCCGCCGGCAGCAATCATTTTCCTGCACTCTCCCTTTGACGGGAAAATAGAACACTTAACCGAGAGAAGATCAATTGTGTTTACCGGAAGGTCCTCTCTGGATATCTCAAATTGAGGCACACCTTCAAAAACTGAGAGGAATGTCTGTTCGTCGATAGCTTTTAGCTTTTCGGAAGTAGACTGACCGAAGAGTATCTGTGAAGCATCGACAGCCTTTTCATACTCCTCAACACCATGTACCATAACAGTTACCTCTTTGGCAAGAAGCTTCTGCAAATCCCTCATATGAGGAGCCTCAAGGTGTGCGGCAATCGCAGCTTCAATTTCAGCCTTTGGCAGCATGGTGAAGATCTTAATGTATTTCTGTGCGTCCTCATCGCTGACATTCAGCCAGAACTGATAGAATGTGTATGGAGAGGTGTATTTTGCATCTAACCAGATATTTCCCTTTTCTGTCTTTCCGAATTTTCCACCGTCAGCCTTTGTAATCAGGGGGCAGGTAAGCGCAAAGGCATCTCCACCCTCTTTTCTTCTGATAAGTTCGGTGCCGGTTGTAATGTTTCCCCATTGGTCGCTACCGCCCATCTGAAGCTTGCAGCCGTGGTGCTGATAGAGGTAGAGGTAGTCATACCCCTGAACCAACTGGTATGTGAACTCTGTAAAGGACATACCCTCGCGTTCATCCCCGGAGATTCTTTTCTTGACAGAGTCCTTGCTCATCATATAGTTGACAGTGATGTGCTTGCCGATATCCCTTATGAAATGTAGGAATGTGTAATCCTTCATCCAGTCGTAGTTATTTACAAGAATAGCTGCATTAGGTGCATCGGAGTCGAAGTCGAGGAATCTTGAAAGCTGTTGTTTTATGGCATTCTGGTTATGTCTCAATGTCTCTTCATCCAGAAGATTTCTCTCTGCGGATTTCATCGAAGGATCTCCTATCATACCGGTTGCCCCTCCGACAAGTGCAATAGGTTTATGCCCGCATGACTGAAAATGGCGGAGCATCATAATACTTACCAAGTGACCAATATGTAGTGAGTCTGCGGTTGGATCAATTCCAACGTATGCAGAGGTAAGTTCTTTCTGTAATTGTTCTTCAGTACCCGGCATCATATTGTGAATCATTCCCCGCCAGGTAAGTTCTTGGACAAAATTGTTCATCGTCGTTTTTATATCGTGATAATTTGACAAAAATAGGGTTTTTTCTTTACTTTTGCTTTATGAAAGCAACATTAAGACAAATAGCTATCCTGTTTATTGTTACAGGATCCCTTCTCTGCACCAATGTGCAGTTCAACTATGGACAGAATACAAATGACACTTTAAAGGAGACTATCTCATCTCTGCCGGGAGTCAGCAATGTTGAACGACTCAAATCAGAAGTGTTCAAGGATAAGTATGTACTTTTCGTAGAACAGCCTCTCGATCACAAGAACCCTGCTGCAGGAACTTTCATGCAGAGAGTTTTTGTGATGAATGCAGGAATGGACAGGCCAACAGTGATTATCACCGAGGGCTATGGCGCAGCCTATGCTTCAATGCCCCGCTACAGGGAGGAGCTCTCAAGAACTTTTGATGCAAATATTATTTTCGTAGAACATAGATATTTTCTTAAGTCAACACCTTCACCTCTTGACTGGAAATATCTGACTGCAGAGAATTCAGCATACGATCTTCACAGGGTTACAGAACTGTTCAAAACCCTATATAAGGGAAAATGGATTGCCACCGGCATAAGCAAGGGAGGCCAGACAGCATTGATATACAGGGCTTTCTTTCCCGAAGATGTAGATATTACAGTCCCTTATGTTGCTCCCCTTTGCAAAAGCCGTGAAGATGGGCGTCATGAGCCATTCATAAGCAATTTTGCCGGTACAAAGGAACAGAGAGATACCATACTTGATTTCCAGAAAAGGATTCTTGAAAAAAGAGCGACACTTCAGCCGAAATTCGATTCACTCTGTCAGGCAAACAAATACAAATTCAATTTGCCGCTTGAGAATATCTATGACTATACAGTTCTCGAATTCTCTTTTTCTTTCTGGCAATGGGGAAGTCCTGTAAGTGGAATACCGGGAAAAGATGCCTCTGATGACCAGTTATTCAAGTATTTGATAAGAATGTGTTCTCCGGATTACTTTGTGAATAACAGCCCCACAGCCTCATTCTTTGTGCAGGCAGCCAGGGAGCTTGGATACTATGGTTATGACACTAAGCCTTTTAAAGGTTTGTTGACAATAAAAAACACCAAGGGTTATTTAACAAAATTGTTTTTGCCCGAGGGCTCAGAGTTTAAGTTTGACAAATCTCTCTACAAGAAGCTGAAAAAATTCGTAGCAACCACAGATAAAAAGATGCTGTTTATTTACGGTGAGTTTGATCCTTGGAGTTCTGTAAAAGTTGATGAACCAAAAAACGATAACGTTGTTGTATTGGTGCAACCAGGGGGAAGTCATAGGGCTAGAATAAGCAATATGCCTCATAGTCTTAAAAATAAAGCTATAGAGACTATCAAAGGCTGGCTTTCCGAATAAACATATTATATGATTGATTTCAGGCAGCTGACTGTCTCAGACAAAAAATGGATTGACGAATTGCTCCGTTATGCTGATTACAGAGGAGCAGAGTATTGTTTTACCAGCCTTTTTATATGGGAGGAGGCTTTCCTCTCAAGATGCGCAAGGTACAAGGATTTCCTTGTTTTAATGTCAGGAAAGGGAGATGATACCCGTTATCTCTATCCGGCAGGGAGAGGGGACAAAAAAGAGGTAATTGAGGCTTTAATGGCAGATGCCTCTGAGAGAGGGGTGCCGTTTGTGCTGATTGGGATAACCAATGAGACAAAATCAGAATTGGAGGAACATTTTCCTGGGAAATTCAGCTTCAAGCCTGTCCGGAATAGCTTTGACTATATTTATGAGCGTGAAAAGCTGATTTCATTGAGTGGGAAAAAACTTCAACCTAAGAGAAACCACATAAACCATTTTATCTCTAATCCCGGATGGAGCTATGAGGAGATTACCCCTGCCAATCTAAGCGAAGTGGTTGATTTCACAAAAGAGTGGTGTAAAGACATAGACTGTGGCAAAGATCAGTCTCTGTGTCTTGAATCTGCCGCAGTGTTCAAATGCCTCGCAAGCTATAATGACATGAATCTGAAGGGTGGCATTTTAAGAGTTGACGGCAAAATCGTTGCCTATACAGTGGGAGAACAGATAAACTCCGACACCTTCATAGTACATATTGAGAAGGCATTTGCCTCTGTAAGGGGTGCCTACCCAATGATAAACAAGGAGTTTGTAACAAGAGAGGCTTCAGGCTTCAAGTATGTTAACAGAGAGGACGATGCCGGCGATGAAGGGCTCAGAAATGCCAAGGAATCCTATATTCCTGCATTCATGTTGGAGAAGTATGCTGCGTTTGTAATATAAAATTATATATATTTGCACCATAAACCATTAGTTTAGAGAATTGGAACCTCCCAGTAGCAATCTGACAGACGATTATTTCTCCTTGGGGATTTTGTTGATCCTCATCCTCTTCTCTTATTCCCTGCTCAAAGGAATCGAATTTGCTTTGCTGAATTCCGGCAACAAGACAAAAGTTTGTGAGTCGGATCAATGTGCAATTATGCAAAGTGGACTCATTCTGAAACTCTCCGCATTAATCACTGTTGTTGCAATTCTTAATCTACTTATCGGCGATGCTGTGAGCAATTTTCTGCTTTATGCCCTCTCATCTCTGACAGCTGCATTGCTATTGACCTTAAGTGGTTATATTCTATACAAATCTGCACAAGTAAACAAAGGCGAGACTTTATTAAAAAGACTTGGTTGGTTTTTTGCCGTAGTGATATGGATCGGGAGACCATTGAATTCATTACTGGAATATTTAAAGAACAGATACGGAAAGGTCGCAGATGAGATGACAGCCCAATCTATCGAAGAGATACCGGAGGTGGAGGAGAAGCGGCTGATCAAAGGTATTGTTGGATTGCAAAATAAAAGCGTGGACGAGATAATGACACCGAGGGTCAATATCGCATCATTGGACGTGAGCATGAGCTCTAGTGAGGTGATAGAAAAGGCAATAGAATGCGGTTTCTCCAGATTGCCGGTCTATGACTCAAGCCCCGACAAGGTAGTGGGATTCCTCTATGTAAAGGATCTTGTAAGCCACCTGAGAGACAAGGACTACGACTTTAACTGGCGTATGTATATAAGAAAATCCTACTTTGTACCGGTGAGCAAGAAGATTGACGACCTTTTGGAGGAGTTTCGTCAAAAGAGGATGCACCTCGCTGTAGTTGCTGATGAATACGGGGGAACGGAGGGTATCGTCACCCTTGAAGATATTCTTGAAGAGATTGTGGGGGAGATTTCTGATGAATCGGATGTTTTATAAACAAATATAATTCTGTAAATAGTTATGGCACTTTTTTTAAACAGAGAATTGGATAGTGGAGCGGTGATCTCAGTGTGGGAGATTGTTGAAAGCGAAGAAGAGCTACTCTCATTAAGCTCTGTACCAAGTGATGAACTTGAAGAACTGTCACTAATCAAAAGTGTAGACAGAAGGAGGGAAAAACTGGCAGTCAGGGCCCTTCTGAACCAGCTTTTCGGGGAGAAGGTATATCTGGGCCATCACGACAATGGAAGGCCATTTCTCCAGAACAGTCTTACCGAGATAAGCATTTCACATACAAAAAGGTTTGTTGCGGTCATTACACATGCAGAGGAGAGTGTCGGGATAGATATAGAGTCTCTTGACAGAAACTTTGAAGCAGTAGAGAAAAAGGCACTTTCACAGGATGAAATTGAGGATCTCAGCGAGAAAAACAGAGATCTTCACCTTGCAATTTACTGGAGTGCGAAAGAGGCCATATACAAAAGAATGTCCCTCTCTGATGTAGACTTCTCAAGCCAGATAGAGATAAAAAGATTCACTCCCCGTGACAACGGAGAGATAGAGGCTGTATTTACAATGCCTGACGGAGAAGAGATGGAATTTGAACTGGAGTACACCATCTTTGAAGACCATGTTATGGTCTGGATGGTCGGATAAACAGTCTACTTCAACAATTGGGCAGAATGGGCTTTTGTGTCCACCTTCTCAATGATATCCTCAATAATCCCGTTTTCTCCGATTACAAAAGTCTTACGAAGAATCCCGTCAAATTCCCGTCCCATAAACTTCTTCCTTCCCCATGCATCATAAGCCTTTAGGATTGTTGCCTCTGTATCAGAGATCAACGGGAAAGGGAGGTTGAACTTTTCAATGAAGCCCTTGTGGGATTTTTCAGAATCCTTGCTTACCCCCAATATCTTATAACCTGCCGCTTCAAACCTGTGGTAGTTATCCCTCAGGTCACAAGCCTCAGCTGTGCACCCCGGAGTGTTGTCCTTGGGGTAGAAATAGAGTACAAGTTTTTTACCCTTGAAATCGCTGAGTTTTATAATATTTCCGTCTTGATCCTTGCCGGTGAAATCCGGTGCCTTATCTCCTGGTTTTAACATAATCTTAAATTTTTCAGTAAAACAAAACAGATACCGGGATTGTTCACCTACATTGTCATGCTCTCAATTATACGGTCAAAAACAGGCTCGTTGTTTTCGATATAGTAGCGGGCGGCCTCCTCGAGGGCCTCAATGTTTTTTAATGAGCCATTGTCCATACGGGGATCTGCAGAAAGCAGTGAAGGTTCTATCCTGATATAACTCTCCGGAACGCCGCCCGCCCCGAACAGTTGTTTCATCTGAAAATCCACAGTCTCTCCAACAGAGGAGGAGAGAATGTCAATTATCGGCTGCAGCCATTGAATAAATCCGAATTTATGGGTCTTTTCCCAGTCGTAGGGACGGATTACCTTACCTGTTCCTACAGAAAGCATGCAATAGTCGCGAATTGGTTTGTCCGGCCATAGTTTTACACCCTCCACATAAGCACACATCGATGGGTTATTGGCAAAGACACCTCCATCTACAAGGTGTCTTGATGTGGAGTCTCTGGCAAATATCCTTGCCGGAGAGAAATATGAAGGAGCGGCCGAAGTGGCACGGGCAATATCAACAAGTTTGTAATCAGCAGCCTTACCATGCTTTTTAATATTATGCTTACTGAAAAACAGGGCTTTGCGCATGCTGAGGTCATACGATGTAACCAGGAAATCCTTCACTACCTCAGATGAGTAGGTGTCTCCCATGAGTCTCCTTGTGAAAGAATACAGCGCCTTTTCTGAATATCGGCTCCGGAAGAGACCAAACCCGGAAACTATTTTATAACCAAGACTCTTATGAAACAGCGAAGGGCCATACTCTCTGTAAAAATCCCTTATCTGGGCCGCTGTATATTTCGGCCTGTCCGGGTTGTTTTCATCAGGAGTAAGGTATAAACAAGTAAGAATACCACCAGTGGAAGTTCCGGCTATCAGATCAAAGCAGTCGGCAATTCTTAGTTCCGGGTTTTTACATGCAACCTGCAATCTTGCTTCCAGATGCGCAAGAATTGAAGCAGGAATAATCCCCCTGATTCCACCACCGTCAAGGGTAAGCAAATGAACCTTTTCAGGATTAATGTCCATAACAAAACGATTTGTTATGCCAATATACTCAATTATTGTTGTTTAAACAAGAAAATAGAAGAAGGTGCATATAATGACCAAATCCTAATATTAACCCAAAATAAATGCATCCTCCTCCGGATTGTGTTGAATATTATCTTTTAATGTCCATAACCTCGTTTAAAAATGCGTTCTTTTCTTGATTCCTGAATATGCTGTTCACCCTCTCCTTAAAGGCTCCCGTTGTGCCACCGGTGAAAAACTTATAAGTTAAGGTGAATAGAAAGTATTGTCTTACAATGTTATAACGTGTCTCTTGTATGTAAAAATCACTGACAACTCTCTGTATGTTCTTGTTTTGGTTCAGTATATCACTGGCAGATAGGGTGGCTATCAGCTTGTTCCTTATAATAGACTTGGATATATTTGCATTCCAGAGAAGGTAAGGTTTGTCGTTCTGACCCTTGTAGCCACTGAAAAACTGATAATCGACGTCAGTCCGGAAATTGATCTCGAGAGGTAATATATAGCTTATGCTACCATCTATACTATTTCTCCATGTGGCTTTTTTCTTTCCGGGATAGATTGAGTTTTCAGACACTTCATAATTAAACGAAGCTCCGACATCAACCCTTAAGTCTCCATAATTAAATGCCAGGTCAGCTTTTTCTCCAAACACAACTCTTTTTGTAATATTCCTCGTTCCATCAATATAGGAGATGTTGTTATAATAGCCAGCGTTAACCATGTCAGAAAAAGCAAGTGCTCCTTTGAAAAACGGCAAGTTTGTCATCAGTCTGGACCGTACTGAATAATCTCCACCATCATTGTATGGCATTGAGTATTGCACACCCTTTTCGTCAAACCATGATTTGTTTATTATCCTGCTTGTATAGTATGAAGCATCCATATTGAAGAAGATGCCGCTTGCATAGCCGCCGGCTGTGCCTGCTGCTATCTGCCTCATAATTAAACTTACAGCATGCTCATATTCGCCCTTAAGATTCTTATTTCCCAACCTGAAATAGAGAGGATCTGTATTGTCAGGGACAGGCATCATCTGCGAGAGATCTGGTGTCCTGACGTTGGCCTTGTATATAAAGATGGATTGAAACGAGTTAGGTGTAGTTATCCTGAATTCCGCCTTAGGTGCCACATTCACAAACCACTTGTCAAAGCTGTTGCCTTCTGAATTTCTCTTGATATATGAAGGCATCAGAGATACTCCCATCATGTAGTAAGATGTCTCTTCCTTTCCCTTTGGTTTCTGAAGTTGAAGCTCAATATTCTGCCGCAGCTCAGTGTTTTCAGACTGGTCAGATAGGTTTGGGTCAAGTATGGTAAAGTTACCGCTGTTATCAGTGTTGTATGTCTCTTTGTTCAAGTTGGAAAGCGATGTGGACAATCCCCAGTTGCCTACAAGCACCATCTTCTTGTTTAAAGGTTCGGTATATGATAGCTGTGTTGATAATTTAATTGAATTGTTGTCCACATTGTATCTCTGATTGCTCTCGCCTGAGATGCGATTCCTTCCTTCATTTGCACTTCTGTCAAAACCCAGATTCCCTGTTAAACTCAATGTGCGTTTTACCTTTTTCATTCTTTTAACAATCTGGAAATCTGTCGAAATAGACTCCTGGTCTCTCTTTCCGGAATCGTTGCTCTCCCCCTCTTTTATCAAAATCCCGGACTCTCCACCGATTGTTTTATAATTGGTTGAATTTGAATAATTACCATAGGTATATCTTACCATAGGTTTTATGACCATCATTATTTTTTTATCATTCCTGCTGATTTCACCGTTTATTATATGAGAGGTCGTGTTATTCTCTTTTCTGGCACTGCTCTCATTGACAAAAGAGCTGTCCTTTATAAAGTTCTGTCGGTAAATCTCTGTTTCGGTAATGTTGTCATTTCCTTTGAGATTGTATGATATGTCGGTACTGTACTTGTTTTTCTTGCTTGAAAGGTTAAGGTTGCTACCAATCGAATAACTACGGGAGTCCGCAGAGTTAGTCTGAGATGGAGCTCCCTGAAATATTGATGACTCATTCAGATTTGATATATTACCAATGATTGCAATTTGATTATACTTGTTGAAATTAGCGATAAACTCCTTTCCTTTATATCTTTCATCCGTGCCACCCCCGGCACTCACATCACCCAACCACCCGTTAAGCATATCCTCTCTTACTGAGACATCAACAGTATTGGTTCTGGCACCATCGTCAATCCCTGTATATTTGGATCTTTCGGACTGCTTCTCAAATAGCTTAATGTTCTTCAGGATTTTAGCCGGCAGGTTCCTACTCACAAAAACAGGGTCATTTAAGAAGAATATCCTGCCGTTAACTGTTATCTGCTCAATTACTTTACCATTAGCAGTTATTCTTCCATTATTATCCACGCTCCATCCGGGCAGTTTCTTGAAGAAATCCTCCAGTACATCTGTGTCAGAGAGTTTATAAGCGGCGGCGTTGTATTGGATGGTGTCACCAAGGTATTTGATAGGCACTACATGATCCTTTACTGTAATGGCGTTAAGTTCTGCCACATTTTCCCTCAGTTTGACCACTCCAAGGTCTTTTGTGTTATTTCCCACCATCAGTTCCCTTGAATCAACCTTTACATTTGGGATAATCTTCATGAAATATCCCATATACTGCAAGGATATCTCGTAATCAGATGACGGAACGCTGTTGAACCTGATTGCACCAAGCGTATCCGAAATGGCATAAGTAAATACCTCCCTGTTTTTTTTATAGTCTATCCTTGTAAGAGTTGCAGTAACTAGCCCTAACGGTGCATTGGTAGAACTGTCCTTTACAGAAAGGGTTATGTTTGCCTTCATTGTCCCCGCACGTTGGGCAATTGCTGTTGATGTGGCAATTAGTATGGTGATTATTAATAATAAAAAACGTCTCATTTCTTTCTTTTCCTGGCTTCAAGGGCTTTTCTTACTGACTCAGCGTTCTTCTTTTCCTGATCATCAATAATAAGCCTGCGGAATTGTCGAAATTTTTTTTCTCCAAGAATTTTATGGATAGAGGTAGAAACCTCGGTATCTATTTCTTCTATTTTTAACAAAAGATTTGCATCTGCTTTCCCGATAGGTCTGCCATTTACATCCCGGGGGACAGACTTTTTTGCTTTACTAATAGTTTCTAAATATTCTTCTATTCTATCATCAATTATTTTGATTATCGATTCAATATCTACATCCGATATTTTTAGCATGGATTGATGATCCTTAATAAGAACGCGAAGCTCTTCGCTTTTATATGAGAGTATATTAGGCAAATTAGAATTCCCATCTATTTGAGAAAAAAGAGAAAGAGGGAATATTAAAAATAAAAACAAGATTAAATATTTCATAATAAGGCATTTAAATGAGCTATTCTATAACAAATTATATTCAAGTTTGAGTTATCGTTAAAACTTTCCTTCAAATCTAGTAAATATGTTGTACATTGATTATTATATATATATTAATAAATATTCCCTCAAATAAAGTTTTAATAAATACTAATAATTAGTATAAGATATTGCTCCCATAGGACATGCAACTAAAGCGTCTAACCAATCTTGATAATAATCTTCCCAGCCGGATATTACCCCAGGGAACCCATCTGATGCCATTACAAAACAAGAGGGAGCTATTTGTTCGCATATTCCACATTGAATACAAGTTTTATAATTTATTATTAACATAGGTCTTGATTCAGATACTACTACAGCTGAAGTTAAAGAAATGAATAACAAAGCTAAAGTGCTAAAAAAAATAGTTTTTCTACTTTTTTTAAAAAGATTTTTAATGTTTCCATACATTAGTGTCCACTAAAAATTAAAGCTTAATTGAAGACGATCATCATCAAGCATATTATCGACCAGTTCTGTCCTTTCGAAGAGCTCTCTAATAGGAGTTTTATCGAGAAGAGACATGCTGAGTATCCGGAGCACATCAAAAGTGCTGCGATTGAGGTGAAGGTCATGTTCAACAATGGCGATAAGGCAATATGCCGTAATAGCCGAGTATATCTGGATTCTGACAGCATTTTCGGTTACTCCCCAAAAAGATTTTACGTGCAGGTGCTGCTTGATCCATTTGAAGAACAGCTCAACCTGCCATCTGTTTTTATAAAGCAAGGCCATGTGTTCAGCCTTGGCTGTAAAGCTATTAGTAAGGTATGTAAAAGTCCTCTTGTGTTCTGTAGAGTAGTAAACAATACGTCGAAGAAGGCTCGGATATTTCTTTATCGTCTGTGGTCCTGTAAGCCGTATAGTCTGATCATAAAGGATATTGTCAGGTTTTTCAAGCAGATCTTCTCCGTCTACGATTTCATATTGAAGTTGTCCCCTCTCTCTTATTACAAAGTTAGAACCAATAAGATTGATGGTAAAGAGTCTTGCAAGGTCAAAATAACCTCTGTCAAAGATATAGTATGCATTAGGTTCGTAAGGGATCTCGTCCATCGCATTCATATCATGAACTCTGGCTTCCGTAATATGAAGGAATGTCGGGATTTGAGTAACAACATCATAGAGTGTATGGACTTTAATCCCACTCTTAGCCTTGCGGAAGTTGGCCCACCAAAAGAGATTCATGCACAGGTCTATAGTGGTGGAGTCGAAGGCATAGAACCTTCCGGCAATTTCAAACTCCCGTGTAATTCTCTTGCTTTGGGCAATGGATATCATTTTGTATGCGAACTCTTCGAATATCTTACTGTCTCTGCTTGCGTTAGCCTTGGCAAGGTTGCTACGGGTTATTACAGACTTGCCAAATCCAAGATGATAGGTCTTAGGGGTGTGCGCAGCAGCAATGCAGACAAGTTCTCTGAGGCTTTCACAACCGGAGAGTTGGCCAAAAATCATAACCAGCAACTGATTCCAGCAGCTGAAAGATTTAATGTATTTATCTCCTTGATATCTCATTACAATTCGTTGAAATGCTTTTTGGGGAAGAAATTCTATGAGTTGAGTAAAAACATATTTTCCGCTGTGCATGGCTTGTTTTTTCTTTTGTTCCCAAAAGTAAAAAATCAAATCGTGGACAAGCTTTTTTTGTTGTATTTTGCATCAATTCTGACTGTTACAAGAATCAAATAAATTGTTTAGTGGACACTAATGAATTTATATAAATAATTAAGATTCATGTCATTTGCAGATATAAATGCGAAAATGAGCGACAGTAACCATAAAGCCGAAAATAGGAGACAGGAGCATATGCAGACATAAAGTTGCATAAGACCTCCTGAATGAAAATCATTATGTTGTAACAAATGTATTCTTTATATGTTACAAGAAATGTGATTATGTAACAAAAATATGCTATATTTGTTACAAAATAGGACACAATGAGTATAGAAGACCAAATATTAAAACATATTGAATCACTTCCTAAAGGGGAGCTATTATTTCCCGCAGATTTTAGCGAGTTTGGCTCTTCTGAGGCAGTGCGATTATCATTATTTAGGCTAGAGAAAGAAGGGATTATTACCAGAGTTGCTCAGGGTATTTATGTACGCCCAAAAGAAAGTAGTCTAATTGGTGTCCTTATTCCATCAGCAGAGGAGGTAGCCGAAGCCATTGCTAAAAGGGACCGGATAAGAACTCTTCCAACCGGAAGCTATGCGTTGAACTCTTTGGGATTAAGTACACAAGTCCCAGTGAATATAGTTTTACTTACCGATGGCTCGCCACGCGAGATTAAAGTTGGAAAAAGAATAATTAAGTTTAAAAAAGCCACTCCCAAAAACCTGTTGGCAAAAGGAAAAATAAGCCGTCTTGTTATTCAGGCGCTTAAAGAAATTGGAAATGGAAAAGTGAGTGAAGAAGAGGAAAAAAAAATTATAAACTTGCTGAAAAGAGAGGAAAAAAGTGATTTAAAGCATGATATCGCTCTGGCACCAGTTTGGATACAAAAAATAATGCAAAAGGCGTTGGTATATGGAGAAAATTAATTTTTACAACATCGATAAAGAAGAGAAAATTGCCATTTTTCAAGCCATTGCCACGGCAAAAGGGATGAGTTCTTTTGCGGTTGAGAAAGACTGGTGGGTGAGTAGAACGCTCGAAATCATTTTTCATATGGAGATTGCCAAACATATGGTTTTTAAGGGCGGCACTTCTTTGAGTAAAGCATGGAAGTTGATACATCGATTTTCGGAAGATATTGATTTGGCTATTGACAAGGAATTCTTTCTAATGCCTCAAAAGGAATGGTCAAAAAAGGAGATAACAGATGTGAGGAAGAAAGCAGGAGTCTATATTACGGGCGAATTTTTCGAGGATTTGAAAGTGGGATTTGAAGCAATGGGAGTCAAGGACCTAAAATTTAATATTGTTGAAGTAAAGGATAGCGATCAAGATCCACGCATTATAGAAATTTTCTATCCTAATGTCATTGCTATGCCTTCAGAGTATATATTGCCTCGAGTACAGGTTGAAATAGGTTGCAGAGCGTTGCATGAGCCTTGTTCAATGATAACGTTTGGGTCATTGGTCGATGAAGTATACACTGATATGGATTTTGCTGAGCCATTGTTCTCGATTCCAACAGTTAATGCAGAGCGCACATTTTTAGAAAAATTATTTCTTCTACACGAAGAATTTCATCGCCCAGCAGATAAACGGAGGGTTGACAGATTAAGCCGACATTTGTACGATATATATTATCTGGAAAAATCTGGAATAGCTGATAGAGCCATTAATGATAAGGTTCTATATGAAACAATTGTGGCACACAGAAATAAGTTTAACCACGTTGGTGGTGTAAACTATAACAATCATAATCCAATAACGCTTGATCCTATGCCACCCTCTGAGATAATCGGCGAATGGGAAGATGATTACGCTAAAATGATGGAGGATATGATATACGAAGAGCAAAAGCCAACTTTCGAAGATTTAATACAAAACATAAAAGTTAAACTTCAATCGTTAGACTGGCAATTTTCTCTGACTTTCTGAACGGAAAAGACCTTGGTTTTTTAGAGATTTTCTGAAGCCGCTTACAAGTTAATGTGGAAATACTGGATCAGGGCATTTCAGCCGGAGGGAGCTCGCGACTGAGGATGGACAGCCCTGAGACGGTATTTCTAATTATGTGGCACTGATTTTTCTAATTATCTGTAATATTGACTGGTGCAAAATGTTGTAAGAAAGCCATTTATTGCAATGAAATGATTGTCCTTAAAAATGAGGCAATTAGAAAAATCAGTGCCACTAATAGCACAGTTTTTGCAGTACATTTGCATTTTCATACAAGAAAATCAAAAAATGCCATTCCGAATAGTAGACCAATCCACTCTTACACAGATATTTTCATCCCTGAGGTCGAAAAACTACAGACTCTATTTCTATGGCCAGGGAATATCACTCATAGGAACCTGGATCCAGAACATTGCACTCAGCTGGCTCGTCTACAGACTCACAGGATCGGTGTTTTTGCTCGGACTCGTGGGATTCACCACACAGATACCCACATTCATACTTACACCGTTTACCGGAGTCATAACCGACAGATATGACAGGCTGGCAATCATGAGAGGCGCGCAGGTGCTCTTCATGATACACGCATTTGTGATGGCATTCCTCGTATTGTCAGGACATATAGAGGTCTGGCACATAATAGCCCTCAGTATCGTGTTCGGTATCATAAACGCATTTGACGCACCTGCGCGCCAGTCACTCGTTATCGACCTTATAGACGACCCGAAAAACCTCGGCAATGCGATAGCACTGAATTCGGCAATATTCAACGGAGCAAGACTCGTCGGCCCGGCAATAGCAGGAATGCTGATAGCGGTGGTAGGAGAGGGAATATGTTTTATGATAAATGCAATCAGCTTCATTTTTGTGATTGGAGCTCTGTGGCAGATAAAAATTGTCAAGGAGCGCATTGCCCCTCCGGAACAAGACTTCAAGAAGAGCTTTTTTGAGGGACTCCGATACACATTCGGAACAAAAGAGATCCGCAACCTCATTCTTCTGCTTGGGGTGATGAGTCTGACTGCATTTCCCTCAATTGTGCTCCTCCCGGCATATGCCAAGGAGATCCTTCACGGTGGCGCGGACACCCTGGGATTCCTGATGTCCGCGCTCGGAGCCGGAGCTCTCATCGGAGCATTGTATATGGCTTCCAGAAAAAGTACAAAAGGGCTGGAAAATATTATTGCAGTAACCACGATGGTCCTGGCAGCAATGATCTCTCTGACAGGTTTTACTAACTCTATGTGGCTGGCTCTCGTTTCACTCTCGATAGGTGGTGTAACTATGATCCTTACACTCTCGTCGATTAATACATTGCTCCAGACAACAACCGAAGAACGGATGAGAGGCCGCGTCATGAGCTTCTACGCCATGGCTCTGATGGGCACACAGCCAATAGGAAACCTTATCGCCGGATCTGTCGCAACCGGTATCGGCATCCCTTGGACTATGATCATAGGTGGAGCGGTTACCTTTATCGCAGCCATTGTTTGGAAATCTTTATAAATTTAATAGATATATTTGCAAAAAAAAACAATGAATACTCTTTATAGGCTTGAAGTTGAGCAGGAGAAGGCAAAGTTAGCCTCTTCCGGCAAGAGCATGATTCTGTCGAAGGAGATGTTGTCATCACTGCCGGAACCATTGGCAAGGTATATGGTCAAATGCGGATATGAGGGCAGGGAACTTGCCCCTTATGTCGAGCTTGTCTGGAGTGAGGCTGCAATTAAGATGTCGGAAAAAGGGAAATTCATGAAGATGAAGTGCTATCAGCATAACTTCTCTTCTGAGCCATGCAGGTTGGTTTATATGAAAAGCCGGATTGCAGGGCTCATTCCTTTTGAGGGGAGGGATAAATTCCAGGATGGAAAAGGGAATATGCTGATCAGGCTTCTGAAGCTATTTATTATAGCAGATGTGAAGGGAGAGGAGATGGATGCCTCTGCTCTGGTTACTGTTCTGGCCGAGATGCCGATGATTCCCGCCTCTTGTTTTATGCCATACATAACATGGGAAGGCGTAGATATAAACACGGTAAGGGGGAGGCTCTCTTTCAATGGTATCGTGGTAAGCGGGCTTTTTTCCTTCAATAGTGACGGCGAGTATGTTAGTTTTACCACTGATGACAGATATCAGAGTCAGAAAGACGGCTCTCACAAAAATGTCCGCTGGTCTGTCGCAGTAGGGGAGTACATCAAATACGGCGATATATCAATTCCAACCTTGCTTACCGCAAGCTGGAACCAGGAGGGCGGAGATTTTCAATATTTCCGTGGTAAAATTGCCGGTATAAATTTCTGATTTACGAGCTTTTTTAGTATATTTGGATTAATTATATCCAAATCATGAAAAAGCTGGATATATATCTGACAATACTGGTCCTGGTGCTCTTGCTGTTAATTTGGCTTATGGACTCGGAAAATCTTATCCGGATTATTCTCTATCT
>JAQVBQ010000106.1 GCA_028690215.1 Bacteroidales bacterium
TGCAGGCACATAAAATGTTACACGAAATGGATTATACCGAACTTAACGAACAGGAAAGGAATCGTAGGGATTCTCTTAAGGCAATGCGCGATTTAGGCATTGAACCCTACCCGGCTGAAGCATTTGAAATAAACGCTACAACTAAGGAGATAAAAGAGCGGTATAAACAAGAATCCGGAAATTTCCAGGATGTAAGGATTGCAGGTCGTATTATGACCAGAAGGATCATGGGCGCTGCTGCATTTATCGAACTTCAGGACGAACTTGGAAAGATTCAGGTCTATATAAAGAGGGACGAGATTTGCCCCGGAGAGGACAAGACTCTATACAACACTGTCTTCAAGAAACTTCTTGATATCGGTGATATTATCGGGATTGACGGCTTTGCCTTTATAACACAGACCGGCGAGCTTACAATTCATGCAAAGATGTTGAAGGTTCTCAGCAAATCGCTGAGAGTCCTTCCGATTGTCAAGGAGAAAGAGGATCAGGTTTATGATGCCTTCTCTGACCCGGAGCTTCGCTACAGGATGCGTTACGTTGACCTTATTGTCAACCCTTCGGTAAGGGAGACCTTTATGCAGAGGAGCAAGATCATGACTACAATGCGTGAGTTTTTCAACGAGCATGGTTATCTTGAGGTTGAGACCCCAATACTTCAACCTATTCCCGGAGGGGCAAATGCAAGACCTTTCGTAACACACCACAACGCGCTGGATATTCCGCTTTACCTCCGGATTGCCAATGAGTTGTATCTGAAAAGACTTATCGTAGGCGGATATACAGGTGTTTATGAGTTCGCCAAGGACTTTAGGAACGAAGGTATGGACAGGACTCATAATCCTGAATTCACTGTACTTGAGATATATGTTGCTTACAAGGATTACTTCTGGATGATGAAGTTCGTGGAAAACATGATTGAGAGAGTTGCAAACTCGCTTCATGGCAAGACGCTTCTTACTCTTGGGGATAAAGAGATTGAGTTCAAGGCTCCATACAGGAGACTCCCTATGTTGGAGGCAATCAAGGAGTACGCAGGTGTCGATGTTGCCGGAATGAATGAGGAGGAGCTTAGAGCTGTCTGCGACAAACTTCATGTTCAGGTAAACAGCACAATGGGAGTAGGAAAGCTTATCGAGGAAATTTTCGGTGAGTATTGTGAGCCACACCTTATCCAACCTACATTTATCACCGACTACCCGGTTGAGACATCTCCTCTTACCAAGCGCCACAGGGACAACCCTGACCTTACAGAGAGGTTTGAACTGTTTGTAAACGGCAAGGAGCTTGCAAACGCATACAGTGAGCTGAACGATCCGATTGACCAGCTTGCGAGGTTCCAGGATCAGCTCAAGTTGAAGGACAAAGGCGATGATGAGGCTATGTATATTGATATGGACTTTGTGAGAGCACTTGAATTCGGTATGCCTCCTACATCAGGTATGGGTATCGGGATAGACAGGCTTACAATGCTTATGACAAATAACTCATCTATCCAGGATGTGTTGTTCTTCCCGCAGATGCGTCCGGAAAAGGAGCAGAAAGCAGAAAAAGAATAATGTATATAGACACGCTTTCATCTGTCAAGAATCCTAGAATCAAGGAGCTTGTAACACTTCAGGAGAGATCAAGGGAGCGTCGTGAAAGCGGTTTGTTTGTTGTTGAGGGAATCCGTGAGCTGGAAGCTTGTATCAAAGGTGGTTTCGTAATAGAGACTCTCTTCTTCCAGCCTGAGATATTCCCGCTCGACCGGGCAAAAGAGACCGGTTGCCAGCAGCTTAATGAGGTAACGCCTGAACTCTATTCAAAAATTGCATACAGAGAGAGCACCGAGGGTGTAATTGCCATTGTAAAGGAAAAACACAACTCTCTTGAGGAGTTTACCCTCTCGGCAAATCCTCTGATAATTGTACTGGAGGCTGTGGAGAAACCCGGAAATCTGGGGGCAGTCCTACGGACCGCCGATGCTGCCAGGGCCGATGCCGTGATTGTGTGCAATCCTCTGACCGACCTCTTTAATCCGAACCTTATCCGTTCAAGTCTCGGTACAATATTTACCACTCAGGTTGCAGCGTGCTCTTCCGAGGAGTGCTGTAAGTGGCTTAAAAAGAACAGCATTAAAATCTTCACTGCAGAGCTTCAGGCATCCGAATGGTATCACAAGACAGATTTCAGAGGAGCTTCGGCAATAGTTATGGGAAGCGAGGCTGAAGGGTTGTCGCAATATTGGCGTGAAAATGCCGACGGTAGAATCAAAATTCCTATGAATGGCTTTGTTGATTCACTGAATGTATCCGTCTCGACTGCAATTATCTGTTTCGAGGCTCTCAGACAAAGAGATTTCAAATTTTAACTTAAAAAATTTTCCTTATGCGTTTCGCCGTAGCCGGAAATCCTGTCTCCCACTCGCTGAGCCCTGCACTTTTCAGGGCTGCGTACGGCAATTGCGGCCACACATACGGTCTGCTTGAGGCTGCATCTGCATCGGAGGTGATGGCCAGATTCAGAAGCGATGGTTATGACGGGCTCAATATTACGGCTCCGTTCAAGGAGAGCATTCTCGAATTTGTTGATGTGAGAAGTGAGCTTGATATCTCAATAGGTGCTGTTAACACTATCTATATCCTGAATGGCAAGGTGCACTCATTCAACAGCGACTACACCGGGGTTCAGGAGTGTATTAAAAATTATTCAAAACCCGGTTCACATGTTACTGTTCTGGGATGCGGGGGAGCTGGCAAGGCGGCGGCACTGGCGGCGGCCGGCCTGGGATGCAGGGTTACGGTCATAAACCGCTCTTTTGACAAAGCAGATGCCTTTGCACGAAAATTCTCCATGCAGGCCGGCCGCCCCGAAGAGACCTCATCAATCATAAAACATTCCGACATAATTATCAACACTTTACCGGAACATCTTCCGATTTTAAACGACATGGATTTTTCCGGCAAGACTATTCTTGAAGCCAATTATAAATCTCCCCAACTCGATTTTTTACAAAATATCAAGGGTATAAATTACATTTCCGGACGATATTGGCTGCTCTATCAGGCCGTTCAGTCATTCAGACTTTTCACTGGTTCAGAGCCTGATTTAAAGTCGATGATTTTGTTAATAAATAATATCTAAATTTTTATATCTTTGCCCCGATTACAAAGTATAAAGCTATGTCATTGAACAAGGTTATGCTAATTGGCAATGTCGGTAAGGATCCCGAAATAAGGCATCTCGACAACGACTCGGTAGTTGCCAATTTTACACTCGCCACAACAGAAAGATACCGCGACAAGAACGGAAACTGGCAGGAACAGACCGAATGGCACAACATTGTGTGCTGGAGGCTGTTGGCTGAACGTGCCGAAAAATATGTCAAAAAAGGTTCTCAGATTTTTGTGGAGGGCAAGATAAGGAGCCGGGAGTGGGTTGACCAGACAGAGCAAAAAAGAACTGTGATAGAGATTGTGGCAGAGAGTTTCCAACTTCTTGGCAAGAGAGCTGACAGTCAACCATCTGCTCAAAACATACAACCAGTTACAACTTCGGCAGCCGTTGTTGGCGATGATCTTCCTGACGATCTGCCGTTTTAAATTTATTATATAGTATTATGAAAGTTGATGTGATTCTTGGTCTCCAATGGGGAGATGAGGGAAAGGGAAAGATTGTGGATGTACTGGCTAAGGGATATCCGGTCGTTGCGAGATTTCAGGGAGGGCCAAATGCTGGTCACTCATTGCAGTTTGAAGACAAAAAAGTTGTCCTGCACTCTATCCCTTCGGGGATTTTCCGCAAAGGGACTACAAACATCATTGGAAACGGCGTAGTGCTTGATCCCATTATCTTCAGGGAGGAGTGCGCAAATCTTATATCTATGGGGGTACCTGTTCAGGAGAGACTCATGATATCGAAGAAGGCACACCTTATTCTTCCGACACACAGGATTATCGATGCAGCTTCCGAACAATCAAAGGGTGCGTCCAAAATAGGTTCCACACTGAAGGGAATAGGCCCTGCATATATGGACAAAACCGGCAGGAACGGCCTAAGAGTAGGTGACATTCTCTCGTCCAACTTCAAGGAGAGATTTCTCGCCCTTAAGGAGAAACATATCAGTTTCCTCAAGCAGTTCGACTTCCAGTACGATGCCAACCAGTATGAGGAGGAGTGGCTGAGTGCAGCCGAATACCTGAAGAACTTCTCGATAGTGGATGGCGAGTATGAGATCAACCAGCTTCTCGATGACAGCAAGAGAGTTCTTGCAGAGGGAGCTCAAGGCTCACTTCTTGACATCGATTTCGGGTCATATCCTTTTGTCACATCTTCAAACACAACATGCGCAGGTGCATGCACAGGACTCGGAGTGGCCCCTTCAAAAATAGGCACTGTTTCAGGCATATTCAAGGCATATTGCACAAGAGTCGGCAGCGGTCCTTTTCCTACAGAACAGGACAATGAGACCGGGGAATTGCTGAGGAAACTCGGCTTTGAATTCGGTGCCACAACCGGCAGACCAAGGAGAACCGGCTGGCTTGACCTAGTTGCCCTCAAATTTGCCGTAATGGTAAGTGGCGTTGACCAACTCATAATGATGAAGGCCGACGTTCTTGACACAATCGACACTATCAAGGTTGCAGTTGCATATGAGGTGGACGGAAAGGTTACCGACCGCATACCTTATGACACATACGCCGAAATCACCCCTGTCTACAAGGAGTTCAAAGGGTGGAAGAGAGATCTCACCAAAGTCACAACAGAAGAGGATCTTCCTTTCGAATTCATGAACTATGTAAGGTTTATTGAAAAAGAGATAGGAATTCCAATCAAGATCATCTCACTCGGTCCTGACAGAGACCAGACCATCATCCGCGAAAGCAACAACTAATCCGGATAGAAACAGATCAGACAAATAGACAAAGTCTTATATATCAGAGAGTGTTCATATTTAATTGGACACTCTCTTTTCTTTTGTCTGTATGCGGCAAAGGAAAACTTGGCTCCCGAAGAGGGAGGGGACCCACCGCA
>JAQVBQ010000029.1 GCA_028690215.1 Bacteroidales bacterium
AGTGATCAAATTAGGCGTGCGGTTATTTCTATTCCAAGCAATATAGCCGAAGGGCATGGAAGAAATTCAACAAAAGAATTTATCCAGTTTCTTGCTATTGCCAAAGGTTCAAAAGCGGAATTAGAAACACAACTATTAATCTGTGTAAAAATTAATTATCTCAACAATTCAGACATCGAAACAGCAATCAACTTGATAAATGAAGTTGGCAAAATGCTAAATGCTCTTCAAAAATCCCTAATCCCTAACAACTAACAACTATGCACTACAATCCCATAGCTGAAACGAACAACTTCATTGTACTGGATAATTTCACCAAGTATTATGAGTTGAATGATGCACCTGCCGGATATCAGACTGAGGCTGCATTGGAACATGAATTTATCGGGGACTTAGTCAATCAAGGGTATGAGAATCCGACAAACTTGAATACGCCCGAAGCGATGTTGGCGAATATTAGAGTTCAGCTACAAACGCTTAACGATATGACGTTTTCGGATGCTGAATGGGTGCGTTTTGTGCTTGAGTACTTAGACAAACCGGGTGATAGCTTGGTTGAAAAAACCAGGAAAATCCATGATAACCATATCTATGATTTCGTTTTTGACGATGGGCATATCCAAAACATATACTTAGTTGATAAAAAGAATATTGCTCGCAATAAGGTTCAGGTGATTTCTCAGTTTGAACAGAAGGGGACTCAGGCCAACAGGTACGATGTAACGATATTGGTCAATGGTTTGCCTTTGGTTCAGGTGGAACTGAAAAAAAGAGGTGTTGCTATCCGTGAAGCGTTTAATCAGGTGCATCGCTACTCCAAAGAGAGTTTTAACAGCGAGAATTCTCTCTATAAGTACCTGCAGATTTTTGTCATATCAAACGGCACTGACAGCCGTTATTTTGCAAATACAGTTGAGCGGGACAAAAACAGTTTTGACTTTACCATGAATTGGGCAAAGTCTGACAATGTGTTGATTAAAGATCTTAAGGATTTCACGGCTACGTTTTTCCAGAAAAACACGCTTCTCAATGTGCTGCTTACTTATTCGGTTTTTGATACAAGCGATACTCTGCTTATCATGAGGCCCTATCAGATTGCAGCGACAGAGCGCATGTTATGGAAAATTGAAAGTTCGTATTTGTCGAAGAAATGGTCAACTACTGAAGGTGGCGGTTATATCTGGCACACCACAGGCTCTGGTAAGACTCTGACCAGTTTTAAGGCTGCTCGGCTGGCTACTCAACTTGATTTCATCGATAAGGTGTTTTTTGTAGTGGACCGTAAGGATCTGGACTTTCAGACCATGAAGGAGTATCAGCGTTTTTCTCCCGATAGTGTGAATGGTTCGGAGAGTACAGCCGGTTTGAAACACAATATTGAGAAGGATGATAATAAGATTATTGTAACCACTATTCAGAAACTGAATAACCTCATGAAGAGTGAGGGTGATTTGGCGATTTATCATAAGCAGGTGGTCTTTATATTTGACGAATGCCACCGTTCGCAATTTGGCGAGGCTCAGAAGAACCTGAAAAAGAAGTTCAAACAGTACTACCAGTTTGGTTTTACAGGAACGCCTATTTTTCCTGAGAATGCATTGGGTGCAGAGACCACAGCAAGTGTTTTTGGAAGAGAGTTGCACTCATATGTTATCACTGATGCTATCAGAGATGAAAAGGTATTGAAGTTCAAAGTTGATTACAATGATGTCCGTCCTAGATTTAAGGATATAGAAACAGAGCTGGATGAGAAGAAACTGAGTGCTGCAGAAAACAAATTGGCATTGCTCCATCCAGCCCGTATAAATGAGATATCTCAATACATTTTACAGAATTTTCGGATAAAGACCCACAGGAATCAGGGAAGCAGCAAGGGTTTTAATGCCATGTTTGCGGTAAATAGTGTAGATGCTGCAAAATGCTATTATGAGGAATTGAACAACCTGCAGAAAGGGAGCGAAAAGCCTCTGAAAATTGCGACCATCTTTTCTTATGCTGCCAACGAAGAGCAGAATGCGATAGGTGAGATACCGGATGAGACATTTGAGCCTTCTGCCATGGATAGCAGTGCCAAGGAGTTTCTGGCGAAAGCTATCAATGACTATAATGCGATGTTCAAAACCAGTTATGGTGTTGACAGCAATGAGTTTCAGAACTATTATCGTGATCTGGCCAAACGTGTAAAGAGCAAAGAGGTAGATCTGGTTATTGTGGTAGGTATGTTTCTCACCGGTTTTGATGCACCGACTCTCAATACGCTGTTTGTAGATAAGAACTTGCGCTATCATGGTCTGATGCAAGCTTTTTCACGTACCAACCGTATATATGATGCCACAAAAACCTTTGGGAATATTGTTACCTTTAGAAATCTGGAGACTGCAACGATTGATGCCATCACTCTTTTCGGCGATAGCAATACCAAGAATGTGCTGCTTGAGAAGAGCTATAAAGAGTATCTTGAGGGATTTATTGATATTGTTACCGGCGAGGCCCGCCGTGGTTATGTAGATGTAGTCCGGGAGTTACAGGAGAAATTTACCAATCCGGATGCCATTGAAACAGAAAAAGATAAGAAGGAGTTTGCTAAGCTGTTTGGAGAGTACTTGCGTATAGAAAACATCCTCCAGAATTATGATGAGTTTAACAACCTCAAAGACCTGCAACGTGTAGACATCAGTGATGCTGCTGCTGTAGAGGAGTTTAAAAATACTCATTATGTAACTGATGAGGATATTGCAGAAATGCAGAAGATCGACGTGATAAAAGAACGTACTGTTCAGGATTACCGTTCCACATACAATGATATCCGTGAATGGCTGAGACGCCAGAAAGATGGGAAAGATCCGGAAGATTCAAAGATTGATTGGGATGATGTGGTGTTTGAAGTAGACCTGCTGAAATCACAAGAGATAAACCTGGACTACATCCTTGAATTAATATTCGAGCATAACAAGAAGATTACAGACAAGGAGGCTTTGATTGCAGAAATCCGCAGAGTCATCCGTGCCAGCGTAGGCAACAGAGCAAAGGAAAGCCTGGTAGTAGATTTCATCAATGAGACAGACCTTGATACCATTCAAGATAAAGCGAGTGTAATGGAGGCGTTCTTCAAATACGCACAAAACAGGCAGATAGTAGAAGCCCAGGCCCTGATAGCAGAAGAGAACCTAAACGAGGAAGAAGCCAAGCGCTACATAACCGCCTCCCTAAAGCGCGAATACGCCAGCGAAAACGGCACCGAACTAAACGCCCTCCTGCCCAAAATGAGCCCCCTGAATCCCCAGTACTTGACCAAAAAGCAGAACGTCTTCCAAAAGCTGATCTTATTTGTGGAGAAGTTCAAGGGTGTGGGCGGGAAATTATGATTGAGGCCCATGCTTCATAGCCCCACACATTGCCATAACAGAAAGACCTTGCCAAAGATATTCGCAACCGAAAGATAATCAATGATATGCATCGTCAATTTTTCCACTTAGCCGCTTACAAGTTAATGGAGCTATGCAGAATCAGGGAAATTTTCAGCCGAAGATGGGATTTAAGGAGCAATTGAAGACATAAAGCCGAAAAAGACCTTGATTTTTTAGTGATTTTATGAGTGTTTTTCCGAAACAGAGCGAGAATGTTTGACGACCGAAGGGAGGAGTTTCGCAGCTCCGGAAAAACACGAAATCAAATCACGTTAAAAAAAATCAGCGTCTTTGAGGCTGATGACTTCAAAGCGACATCGGATGGACAGCACTGATCCGGTATTTCTCCAATATATAAGCGGCTTAGTGGCCATATTGAAAACCCGGCATAATTGCCTAAAAATTATTTGGATAACCACTCCCAAATTCATAATTTTATAACCCGGTTTTCAACGAAATAGCACAAACCAGCCACAGACCAGAGCTATTTCAGGATTAGACACATAGAGAACCGGGGACGATTTTAAAATCAGAAAAATGAACGAAATTATTTGCCCACATTGCAAAAAAGCATTTAAAATAGATGAAGCAGGATATGCAGACATTTTGAAGCAAGTCCGCGACCATCAGTTTGAAGAAGAGATAAAAAACAGACTTAACCTTGCCGACAAGGAAAAAGAGAGTGCCGTCAAACTTGCGGAAGCGAATATCAGAAATTCTTTACAAGAACAATTGGCAAAGAAAGAGAGAGAACTGGCCGAACTCAGAGCTCAGAAAGAGGTTGAGCTGTCTCAGAAGTTGGCACAAAAACAGTCGGAATTATTGCAAATCAAGTCTCAGCTTGAAAATGCGGAAGTCGCGAAGAAGCTTGCTATCACTGAGGCAGTCCGGATGATTGAAAAAGAGCGCGACGATTTGGCTAATGCTGTAAAAATAAAGGATACAGAAAAACAATTACTTGAAAAATCCTTAAGTGAAAAGCATTTGGCTGCGCTAAGCGAGAAAGATGCAATCATTAAGCTGAAAGACGAAGAGATAGCTCTTCGAAAGGACATGAAACTGAAGCTCTCAACCAAGATGATAGGAGAGACACTCGAGCAGCATTGTGAGAATGAGTTCAATAAGATCAGAGCCACTGCTTTTCAGAAGGCATATTTTGAAAAGGATAACGATTCAAGATCAGGCAGTAAGGGTGATTTTATTTATCGGGAGAGTGACGAAGCGGGGAACGAGATTATTTCAATAATGTTTGAAATGAAAAATGAGGGGGATGAGACTGCAACTAAGAAAAAGAATGAGGATTTCCTGAAGGAGCTTGACAAGGACCGGACTGAAAAGAGATGCGAGTATGCTGTTCTTGTTTCGCTTTTAGAGGCTGAAAGCGAGTATTATAATTCCGGAATTGTTGATGTGTCGCACAAATACAATAAGATGTATGTTGTCCGCCCGCAATTTTTTATTCCGATAATTACATTGCTGCGCAATGCAGCTATGAACTCAATGCAATACAAGGCAGAACTTGCTTTGATTAGAAATCAGAATATCGACATAACAAACTTTGAGGAGAGAATAAATACTTTCAAAGAGGGGTTTGCAAGAAATTACGAGCTGGCCAGCAGGAGATTTAAAGAGGCCATTGACGAGATTGATAAAACCATATTACACCTTCAAAAAACAAAAGATGCCCTCCTCTCATCCGACAACAATCTTAGACTGGCAAATCAAAAGGCAGAGGATTTGACCATTAAGAAACTGACCCAGGGCAATCCGACAATGCGCGCTAAATTTGATGAGTTTAAATAGACCTTGCCGAAGTTTTATACAAAAGCGTTGTGTGTACGGATAAAATCCGTACATTTGCATAAAAATACAGGAGTCAATTATGAGCACAACAACTTCAGAACTAACGAGATTCGACACCAGACTTCCCAAGGAACAAAAACAACTCTTTGAGAAAGCAGCCTATTTGGGTGGTTATAGAAGTCTTACTGATTTCATTCTGCGAGTTGCTCATGATAAAGCAAAAGAGATAATCAAGGAAAAAGAGCAAGTAATTGCATCTGAAAGAGATAGCCAAATATTTTTTGAAGCGTTAACTAATCCTAAAAATCCTTCGCAAACTTTAAAAAATGCTTTGGTTGATTATGATTCTTTTATTTCTAAGTCTAAAATGAGCAATGATTGAGTTGTTGGATAAAGGTCATAATCGCGATCATTTTGACTGTGGGGAAGAGTCGTTGAATGATTATCTGAAACATCAGGCCGGTCAGGATGTTAAACGCAAATTGTCAGCCTGCTATGTTTTGGAAGATGGTGAAACAAAATCTGTTATAGGCTACTACACACTGTCAAATTGTAGTATACCGTCCGGAGATCTTTCAGAAATAATCAGAAAAAGACTACCGGCATCTTACAAGTCGATTCCGACCACTCTGTTGGGGAGGCTTGCAATTGACAAAAAGCATCAGGGGAAAAACTACGGAAAGATCCTTTTGATAGATGCTTTAAAACGGAGCTGGGAAAACTCCGGGCTAATTGCTTCATTTGCTGTCATTGTTGACCCGATAGATGAGCAGGCCGCAAATTTTTACCTGAAGTATGATTTCATCGAGCTTCCGGACAGCAAGAAAATGTTTGTTGCCATGAAAACTTTGGATGAGTTGTTTAGACCTTGATCTTTTAGTGATTTTATGAGTGATTTACCATAAGCAGGCATCGTCAATTTGCCACTTAGCCGCTTAAAATTTAATGGAGATATGCAGAATTAGGGAAATTTTCAGCCGGAGGGAGCAAGGAGCGATTACAGATATAAAGCTGAAAAAGACCTTGGTTTTTTAGTGATTTTATGAGTGTTTTTCCGGAAAAGGCGAGAATGTCTGACGACCGAAGGGAGGAGTTTCGCAGCCAGGAAAAACACGAAATCAAATCACGTAAAGAAAAACCAGCGTCTTTAAAGCTTATATCTGTAATGCGACATCGGATGGACTCCCCTGAGACACTATTTGTGAGGCTATTCAAGTTATCATCTATTTCAATTTCGCAACCATTTATATGCAACATATCATTAAATAAATAAAAAATGGTATATTTGCATATTATATGATATGTTGGTTATGGCAAAGAATTCTATGGGTACTAAATTGCCTCGCAAATTGGAGCAGCAGATGAAGGTTGTGGGAGAGCAGATTAAATTGGCTCGCTTGCGCAGGAATCTGAGTGTGGCTCAGGTGGCGGAACGTGCAACTTGTTCTCCGTTAACAGTTTCCAGAATAGAGAAAGGCGCACCGACAGTCGCAATAGGGATTTACCTGCGTGTCCTGTTTGCTTTACAACTTGAAGATGATATTCTTTGGCTTGCCAAAGAAGACAAATTGGGGAAAGCTTTGCAGGATTTGAGCTTGAAGACAAGGGAACGTGCCTCAAAAAAGGAGTAAAAGATGAAGATGTTATATATATATGCCGATTTTGACTGGCTGAAGGAGATAGAACTCGTTGGCGAGTTGGGCTATGAATCTCTTCGGGGCTCAGACAGTTATTCCTTCAAATTCTGCGATGAATGGTTGAAAAAGCACGGAGATTTGTTTTTGAGCGATGATTTGAATAATTATCCCGGACAGCAATATACGCTACCGGATAAAGATATGTTCGGATGTTTCTCTGACGCCCTGCCTGATCGTTGGGGACGTACCTTGATGCTACGCCGTGAGCAGATTGCTGCAAAGGAGGAAAATCGATCGGTTCGACGGCTCTCTTCTTTCGATTTCCTGACTGGCATCGATGACTTCTCCCGAATGGGTGCATTTCGTTTCAAGAAGGTTCAGGACGGAGAATATATAAATGTGACTGAACCATTGAAAATTCCACCTCTGACAGATATCAGAGACCTGATAGCTGCCAGTACCGAGATAGAGAAAAGCGAAGAAAATAATGTTCTGCCTGACAGGAAGTGGATTGCCCAACTCGTGCAGCCGGGATCCTCATTGGGCGGTGCAAGACCGAAAGCCAGTGTGATAGACACAGATGAAACACTTTGTATAGCTAAATTCCCTTCACAAAAAGATGATTACGATGCCGGACTTTGGGAGCATTTCAGCCATCTTCTTGCCATAAAAGCCGAAATTAATGCGGCGAGAACCAAAGTTCTGGCTACTGACGGGAAATATCACACATTGCTTTCACAACGCTTTGACAGAACCCGGGAGGGAAAGCGGATTCATTTTGCCTCAGCAATTACCTTACTGGGGCTTAATGACGGCGACAATGCTAATACCGGACACGGTTATCTGGATATTGTGGACTTTATTATTCAGAACTGTACAAAAGTCGAAAACAATCTGCGAGAACTCTATCGCCGTATAGCTTTCAATATATGTATAGGCAATAGCGATGACCATTTCCGTAATCACGGTTTTCTGTTGACTGCAAAAGGTTGGACCTTGTCTCCTGCATACGATATGAATCCTACTTTGAATGAGTACCAAAGTCTGCTTATCTCGTCATCTACCAATAAGGCAGATCTGGGCATTTTGCTTGATGCCTGCGAAGGCTATATGCTTAACAAGAAAACTGCTGAAGATATTATTTCAAAGGTGGTTAGTGTTGTGAGAGGCTGGCGAGAACTGGCAACACGATTAGGGATTTCTAGAAGAGACATAGATATGTTTGCCGGAGTGTTGGATGAACGGAGTAAATGGTGTATATAACCTACACCCGTTTTTTCTTCTATATGTAAAAATTTAGTCAAATTGCCTCATATGCCGCTTAGATGTTAATGGAGCTATGAAGAATCAGGGAAATTTTCAGCCGGAACAGGAGTTAGGAGCAATTGAAGCCATTAAGCCGAAAAGACCTTGATTTTTTAGTGATTTTATGAGTGTTTTTCCGAAACAGAGCGAGAATGTTTGACGACCGAAGGGAGGAGTTTCGCAGCTCCGGAAAAACACGAAATCAAATCACGTTAAAAAAAATCAGTGTCTTTGAGGTTTATGACTTCAATGTGACTGAGGATGGACAGCCCTGAGACGATATATCTCCAATAAAAGCGGTCATAGAGAACAAAGTCAGAAAAACCTGCGACATTGGCTTATGATATAATATTGCCCTTACAAATGAAGCAATTAGAAAAATCAGTGCCACTAAAATTAAATCTTATCTTTGTGAATATTGTAGCCGGCTTTTCAAAAAAATTGTATTATGAGAAAAAAGGTAATCATTATAGGCATTTTCATATTTTGCATGGTGTGCCGGCAATTGTCCGCACAGCAGCCATATTCTGATGAGGTTATCAACGGAATGATGCCATACACAAAAGGAGAGATAAAACAACGTTTCGCATTCGTCAATTCGTACGGATTGAAAAACTATTCGGAAGCAGAGTTTAATGCATGCAAAAGCGCAGCGCAGAGAGTAACCGCAAGTATGCTGAACTGGCTCAAGAATAATCCGCCGCAAGGATATGAGGCTCTTATCAACACTTTTATAGACATTCTGCCGAACAACTCTTTCAAAAGTCCGTCCGATGACCCACATCCCAGGATATATGCAAAAATTGAACTCCATTTTGCACCATATGTACATACACAAAAGGGTAAATTTGCAAATTATGAAGTGGGAACCTGGGTTGCCGTTTTTCTAAACGGAATGGATAAAACCACTTTTGGTGCTCCGATAGCGGGAGATATCTGTGTAATTCCAAGGAAGACAGCCGACTTCTTCGATTTTGGAATATATCAGACAGCAGGGGAGGAGGTAACAATGGCAAGCAGGGATAATGTTGATGTTTTCATTCCTGTTTCTCAAGAGTTCTACCTGAACGAGGCTATCAAAGGGCAGAAGCAAGAGAGGGAAAACGCAGGCATAACTTCGGCGAACCCTACAAAGGGGGAACGACGGAAGGAGATAGAGCAAGCCTATAAAGAGGTTCTGGAAGTAAACAGACAAACTGCCGAGGAGTTTAGAAGCAAAGCCTTGAAAGATCTGGAGAATGAATCTGATACTGAGTTTTTGGATCTGGAGGGTAAGTTGCGGGAAGAGCTCGGTAAAATGTCTGCTGTTGAGCGTAAGCAACCGGCTTTTTATGCCGGTGACGGCGATGTTGCTACCAAGATGTTTGAATTAACAGGCAATTATTCCGGATTATGTCCGGAGGGGCATTGTGATGGCTGTGAGGCATTGGTTAGGATTAATCCCGAACTTATCGGATTTTCTGCTTCGGGTAAGATTAATTTAATACTCATTCAATGGAATTATATTCAACTGACCGGGGAGAACAGGGATAAACCTCGCTTCTACAACAGAAATAAAGATTATGACAATGTTCATCAGTGGAATATGGTTCGTTTTTATTTTATGTGTGGCACTGATTTTTCTAATTGCCTGAAATAGAGAATTATGTAAAATGTTATATATTTGCTCCTTGTTATCGGAAGAGTATTGTTGTTAAAAATGAGGGAATTAGAAAAATCAGTGCCACTAAAAATAAACTATATGTAGTCCATACAGTCATAATAAGTCGATTTATTAATCGACGCATCTTAAACACATAATTTAGTAATCGATTTATGACAAAACGTACTTTGTTCTTATTTGCCCTTTTTTTGTTCTCAGTTTTAACTATTCAGATATCAATAGCTCAACAAATAGCAAACTACACACTAACTGGCAAAATTCTCGACAGTGAAAGCAAACAACCGGTTGAATTCGCCTCAGTGGCTATATACAAAATGTCCGACAACTCTTTGGTTTCAGGTATAATCACAAACGCAAAAGGGGAATTTCTATTGAAAAACCTGCCAACCGGCAAATATGTTATAAAAACCAGTTTTGTTGGTTATCAGACAAATTCGATGACTATTCAGATAGCAGGAGCTCCCGTGAACCTTTCAGAACCCATCTATTTATCAACATCGGCAATGTCACTCAATGAAGTTCAGTTTACAGCTTCCAGAAATGGAAAACAGATTTCAGTAGAAAAGACTAAAATCAATGTTGCTCAAAATATCTCTGCGGTTTCAGGTAACGTGACAGAAGTTCTTAAAAGTCAATCTGCGGTAACAATAGACGGAGAAAACAATATATATCTGCGTGGCAATAAAAACATTCTTATTTTAATTGACGGAGTGCCAACCACACTCTCATCACTGAATTCAATCCCCACTTCAAATGTCGAGAATATTGAAATTATAACGAATCCGGATGTGAAATACGATGCGGAAGGTACCGGCGGAATTATAAATATTGTTACTAAAAGAAAGAATATGTCCGGAGTCAGCGGCGCGTTCTCTTTGAACTATGGTGTTGAGGAGAGGGTTAATGGAGGTGCGGCTCTGAATTATTCTAAAGGAATTTGGGACATCGGGATAAATTATAACGGGAAGTATGAAAGAGCTAATGTTAAAAGTGCCTTGACAAGAGAGCTCTATTCAGATAATGTATTGGTTGAGCAGGATGTTAAATCAATTCAGACAAATAAAACCCATACATTGGCTTTTCTGATAAATTCAAAACCAACCAAGAAAGATCTGTTTTCGTTGGGATTTAAATATATGTCGCCGTATATGAATAATTACCAAGTTATTTCAGGCCGGCAAATCAAGGCTGAGTTGCCTGAGGTCATATTTAACAGAAAAAATGATGTGACATTTTCCAGAAAAATAATAGAGAGTAGTCTTTCGTACAAAAAGATATTTGAAAAGGGCAAGAATGAGATCTCTCTTGATGCCTCCTTCTCAAAAACAAAAGGTTCAAGGCCGGCAGAGTATTATATCGAGGATGAACTGCTACAAAAATCATCCGGAGGAGGAACTCCTACAAATATGACTATACAGGCGGATTACCTCAAGTCAGTATTCAAGACTGGTATTGTGGAGGTTGGATTGAAGGGTTTTTCAAGGTGGAATAATTTTAATTATTACTTTTATGACCTTGACGAAACCACACTTAAGTGGAACCTTAATCCTACTTTCAGCAATGACCTGGAACACAAGGAGTATATCTACTCTTCCTACCTTATGTATTCTGATACATTGTTCAGCAATACATTCTTTAAAATAGGAGTTCGTGTTGAATACAACACATCTGAGTTCATTCAGACATCTAACAACGAAAGAATTTCTAGAAATTACATTTTTCCATTTCCATATTTACTGGTTAAGCGGAATATAGACAAATCCCGGAGTATTGCATTAAGTGTAAACCGTAGAATCACAAGGCCGACATATCCCCAGCTTAACCCGTTTATATACGTGATCGACCAAATGACATATGAGACCGGTAATAAGCAACTGGAACCGGAAGTCCTTGATAAGATTGAATTTAATTATTCAATGATAAAAGAGAGATATCAGTTGCGTACGAATCTCTACTTCAGTGTGACGGAAAATTTTATATCTCAAGTTTCAATGTTGTCTGTGCCGGACAAATTGATACTTACATATGTCAATGGAGATGAACAGAAAAAGATAGGAGGAGACCTGGATATAACATATAAATTCAACAACTATATTGCTGTTAATCCTGCATTTTCGTTATTCTATAATAAGTCGAAAGGTTTCTATAATGAAATTGATTTAAGCACAGATAATCTTGCCTGGACAGGGAATGTCAAGACTACAATAAAACCCGAGAAGCAAACAGAGATACAATTGCTCTTAAGTTACAGTTCTCCTATTGATTTGCCACAGTTTAGGCTGAATAGTATATATTATGCTGATGTTGCGGTAAAACGAGCTTTTTACGGTAACAGGTTTTCGGTCAGCTTGACAATGTCAGATATCTTCAATACCAGAAATTGGGATATAAGCTCAGACAATCTTGTTTACAAGCTAAACAACCACAGCAAGAGCCAGACTCGTATCCTTTGGGTCGGATTGACCTACAACTTTAATTCCTTCAAACCCGGGAAATTCAAAAACGGCGAGAATGATAATGATGGCAGTGTAATTAAATTTTAGTGGCACTGATTTTTCTAATTGCCTGAAGTAGAGGTGTGAGCAGGTTTTTTTAAAATAAACTCTTTATTGTCTGAGAAATTATTGCCATTAAAAATGAGGCAATTAGAAAAATCAGTGCCACTAAAATTTTGATAACCATTTGGAAATTCATAATTTTATATCGTCTCTTTTTGTGAGTCAATCTTTTAGTTGATTTCAAGCTTCAGAAAATAGAAAGTTTTATTGTCGTAAGAGGAGGTGAGGCCTGGATAATTGAATGATTTTTCAATTAGCTTCAATAACAATGATAAATAGATATTTGAGCTATAGTTCTCATAAATAGCAATGTATAATACAATAACTATCATGCGATTAGAAAAATCAGTGCCACAGATTTTAATTCTATTGCTCGTAGCACTCAACCTGAGTGCACAAAGTGTCAATTTTGAAAGGAGTTACGATCAGACAGCCAAATATGGCACGGGCGAAAATGCCTACTATTTGGTTTCTCTGGGGCAAAAGATTGGAATTTGCAATAAAAATGGAAAAGAGATAATTCCTCCGGGAAACTATGTGTCAGCAAATCAGCTCTTAGACACAAAATCAGGATGTGGCCTATATGTGCTTCTTCAAAATACTACCTCCGGCAGGCTGCCGGTGGTTTTCGACCTGAACGGGAAGTATATTATGGGGCCGGACCCCTCTGTTACATCGGTTGCTATCAATAAAGGGATTATCGTCTGGAATCAATTCAAATTAGCGGGCCTATATGATTTCGAGGGCAAGGTTGTTATACCGCATGAATTTGCAGACCTTTCGTATGACGAGGTATCCAACACGATGTGTTATATGCCGTTCGAAGGAGGGGATTATGTATCTACAGGAATTGCTCCGGATGGAACAATGGTGTCAGGAGAGGATACTCTAAAAACAATAAACTATCTCAAAAATTACTATTCCACTCCGCACAACAGAGCGTTACAACTCTATCGGGAAGGTGTTTACTATCAAACCGGACAAGACAGACCACGGGATTTCCAAAAAGCCTGTGAATTTTTTGAGGCTGCGGGCAAGTATGATAATTACTTCATGAGTGGAATAGCTCAGATGAGTGAACTTGGTCTTGGCAGGGAGCAGAATTTGGCTTTTGCTCACTGGGCATATGAAAAGGCGGTGAAGGCGGGGAACAAGGTTGCCTGGTCATTATTCTCAAACCTTCGGTATGCCATAAATTTGCAAGACAAAGGGCGACTTAATAATGAGGCTTTTGGCAATTATATAATGGCAATGGAAAAAGAGGTGCTGGATCATGATTTCTGGGGAGCCAAAGGATATCTGATCAGGGCTGCTGAACTGGGTTATTTACCGGCTATGTACGAGTTAGGAACGTGCTATATGCAAGGAGATGTTTATCAGGAGAGTGCTGAAGAGCAACAACGATTGGCTCTTCTGTGGTTAAAAAAGTCTGCTGAAGGGGGATATGAACCATCGATGAACAACTACGGAGTATTATTGGAAAAAGAGGGCAACCCGGAAACCGCTTTCCGTTATTATCTTAAAGCAGCAGAAGCAAATTACCCGCCTTGTGTACAAAATGTGGCATTATGTTACGAAGCAGGTACGGGTGTGGAAAGAAACATGAGAAAAGCCGACAAATTTATAAAGCTGTCTCATGAACTTGCTTATACCGATACAGAAGAGATGCTGGGTATGCTCCAAAACCATAAGGAAGAGAGAAGAGCTGATTTGTTTCATGCAATAAGTGTTTTTGAACAAACAATCGGCTTTTTGGCCAGGGTTGAGGATGTTGTACTGACACATACAAATAACTCTTACTTACTTAATAAATTTGCCAATTATAATTCACCCGTTCAGCAAAACGTTTATGTAGTAAATGCAGAAAATGCTGATAATGGCAATACTGCAAACCCTCCGGCACAGCAAGGGCGTGAGTTTGTTTACCAAACAACTGTCAATTGTTATAACTCCAGAGGAGAATGCGATAAGTTACATATTTATAAGTCAAAATATACCTCTTTGTACAGAGCCTCATTTCTTAAAGAAGCAGAATTAGATAAAGACGCCACATATATAATCAGACTTGAAGGTATGACTATAGGAGGGGTGTTATATCCAAAGTGTATAACTCCTCTTGGATATGCCTGGTATTTTAATTATTAGTTAATTTATTATGTCACTAAAAATTCAAATTATGAAAACATTATTCTGTAATAAACAGTTTTTTTCTAGAATGTGGCTTGGACTATTTCTTTTTTCAATATCCGTGCTAAACGGCTCAGCCTCATACGGCTATAACAAGTACTTTCTGCCAAGTAATAAAGGTGCTCAGTTTGAGAATGTTAATGGAACTTCATATCTCGTATTTGATTATCCCGGTAAAAGTGCAAAGGAACTATATCAGAGAGCACTGGAGATATTCAGGAATTCAACGGCAAAAGAGGAGAGGGTGGAGAATAGGTCAATCGTTTTTTATGAAGACAATTTTATTCCCTCTATGAATGCTAGCACATATTGTTATAAATATTCTGTGATGTTTCGAGATGGAAAAATTAGGATAGATAATCCATACCTGGTAATTAAAATGATTATTCACAATGAGACAGGATACCCTGATGCATATAAGTATATTTCAATATTGGAAAATGCTCGGGAAGGAGCAAAGGAGAAAAACAAGGCAGAATATGATAACTGGATAAAGATCGTAAAAGATGAACTCTCCTCAGCAACAGCATATTTTGATGCGATAACTGACAATCTGGTTCAGGGGCTTAAGCCAGATATACTTGACAATCCATCGTCTTGGGTTCTTTATGAGGGAGATGTGAAATTCAAATTAACACCGAATGGTCTGACAAATGAAAATAATCAAGATTATGTTGCAATTGCACTTCCCGGGAAAAACATGGAAAATATTAAGGCTAGAATCAGATCTTTAATAAATATTCTTACAGTAACCGGTGATTATGAGAGGTATTTCTGTAAAGAGATGGTAACCCCGGACATAAAGGATATTATTAGGCTTACCTATCCGGTGCCGTGCGATTTTATGGTTGATATCTCTACACGAGTCAATGTTGGACCTTATCAATCTTTTTACTTCGTTTCAAACGGTATAATAAGAGTCCCCGATTCAAAACCAGGGAATCTGGCTTTCATTCTAAACATTGTTTATGCTGATGAAAAAATTAAAATTAGCAATCCAGTTATTACTCATATCAGCCAAGATGCTCCATGGGGTTATGAAATGCTAGTGGGTTATAAATATCCTGGTGGCAAATCTGGCATATTCAATGCAAAAGATGACTCAATACTATACCCTGACCACAAAAAAGCAATTGAGGAGCATTTTGAGAATCTTTTGGCACTTATAAAGAAATATCTTATATCTGAAGATTTTGAAAATATATGGCACTGATTTTTCTATTTTACTGAAATAGAGATTTGTGTAAATGTTAGATATTTGCTTCTTGTTATCTGAACAAGATCGTCGTTCAAAATGAGGCAATTAGAAAAATCAGTGCTATAAAAAAAAGAGCTACAAATTTTGTAGCTCTTTTTGCTCCTCGTCTAGGACTTGAACCTAGGACCCCCTGATTAACAGTCAGGTGCTCTAACCAACTGAGCTAACGAGGAATTTTTTTACCCGTCCGAAACCCTCTCTGTTTCGGATTGGGAGTGCAAATGTAAAAGGAATTTTATAAAAGTCCAAATCTTTATTGCAAATTTTCCATAAAAATAAGGGCGTACCGAAAACTTTTGCCGAGACGCCCTTTCTAATGTTTTTTTACAATCCGCGCTTTAATATTCTAAACCAGAAATTTTACGCGAACTTTACCATTATGATAAAACTTTATATTTATTAACTATTAACGACCATTCCCTTTGCCGTTCCTGTTGCCGCCGCCGTTCCCCGGAAAACTTCCGTTTGAGCAACCGGTGCAGGTGCCTGAAGCATTTACAGAGCCTTTCTTCTCCTGTTTCCCGTTCATCTTTTCACCGCTGTTTGCTGACTGTCCGTTATTCAGATAACGATATCTTTTTCCTTGCTCAAAGCCTGTAGCAATAATCGCACTATACTCTTCCTGAGTCATTACCTGTGCAGAGTAGGTGCCTCCGAGAGCTGTAATCTGACGTATAGTAGCCTTGAAGTGATTCTCTGACCCCTTTTCAAGATTCTCTATGACAATCTTCAAATTCTCATTTGTGATTACGGCAAGATCCGCCTTGTATTGAACGATGTTATACTCCTCATATTGAGCCATAACCTTAAAAGCTTCGAGAGCTGTCGATCCTTTTTGCAACAATGAGTCATAGAGAGCCTGGCGGACAGGATTTTCGAATTTGCCCTTATCGCCAGCAACAGGATATGTTATTCCGTAGTACTCGAGAAGCCTTTCGGTGGCCTTCATGTGGTTGATCTCCGCCTTGGCTATGTTTTCAAAAGTTTTGATTTTGTACATTTCAAAAAATGCGCTGTAGAGATCTCCTGCCAGCTTCTCATCCTCTCTGACTGCATAAATATACTCGATTTCGCTTGCAGTGAGGTCTGCTGTTGAATCAAAAGGAGCACTCATTGTTGTCATGTCAAATGTTGTTGTCCCGTCACTCTTGACCTGAAGCACGGACATCTGTATGCCCGATGTCATTATCTCCTCTGTGTCTGCTGCCGGATTCTCTTTTGTACATGATGCTGTTGCCAGAACAACAACGGCTGCGGAAGCCATTAGTCTGTAAAATTTATAACTTTTCATTTTGGTGAATTTTTAGGGTTAATAATCCTTCTTTGCTATTATACCGCAAAGAGAAATGAATACCCTACCGGATTAAAACTTTTCTCATGACGGAAATCGGGAATATATCTCAAAATGCCGGTTTAGAAATTTATTTCAAGATAGAGAGTAGGGGTGAAGGGAATTGATTCTGCATACAGGTTCAGCGTAGTATAACCGCCTCCCTGAGAGCCTCTCTGGGATATTGGTACTATCTCAAGCATCTTTCTGTTGTCTGTATTCAGAACATTCAGGATTGACAAACCTGTCCGGAAGCCGGCTATCCCGATTTTAAATGAGTATGTGGCTGAAAGGTCGAGCCGGCTGTACTCATCGGCTCCAAAGGAGGAGTATCTTCCTGTCCCGAATGCATTAAGGTAGCCCTTACCATATACGTAAGTCCCGCTAATCCGGAAGGGTTCGAGGTCAACCACTCCGCCTCCTTTTATCTCAAGAGGATTGTACAGGTACTCCCTTGAATCGGAGTATGTTTCGGAGGCTGAAGCCGCAGTTGTCGAAAGAAAAAGTTGATTACCACCCTTTTCCCATTTTATGAACAGATCTACACCTGTAATCTCTGCATTTCCGGTCTTGATTGAGGAGTTGTTATTGCTGTATATTATCTGTGCTATGCCTCTGTTTTGACGGTTAAACCCGTCAATTGTGACACTGATGTTTTTTGTGTTCCAGGTGGCGCCAACTATTGTGTGGTATGCCTTGAGTACCGGATAGCCGCCGGAGCCGAGCAGAGTCCACACCAACGTTGGCGCCACCTCCTCGTAAATCACAGGCACTTTCCCGAGAAACTGGTTGTAAATACCCCATGAGCCGGACAAGGAGAGGTTACTGCCTATATAGAGTATTGCAGATAACCTTGGCTGAAAATAGAATTTTTCTTTGTAAATATCACCCCTGAAACCCAATGTCATGGAAAAGTTTTTGAAGGATATCTGTTTGTCGGCATAGACAGCCTCTTTGATTTTCTCCCCGGGAAGTCCGTTCGTGAATGTCCTGAATCCCGAAAACTCGGCTCCGGCCTCTAATGATCCGCCTATAAATGTGCGGGTACTGTGAGATATCTTTATTGCACCCTCGGCAACAGAGTTGTTGTCTTCAAGTGAATAATAGGACCCCCCCGGGATTCTGACCACCTTGTCACCCTCTTTGTTGAGCGAGGAGAAATTGGCGGAAAATCTTGTGATTGCTCCCTCTTTGTGTCTATAGTCCAGTGAGGCAGAGCCTGTGAATTGCCGGTTGTTTTCTTTTGCTTCCATTTCGCTGTCTGAATCAGAGAGAGAATATGTGAAGCTATCGGAGGCTCCGTAAATTGATATAAGTGCACTCAGAGCGTTACCTGATTCTCCGGAGTATCTTATGTTGGCATCTCTGAAGCTGTAGTCGGGAGTAATATATACATCTCTCTTGGTGTTACCCTGAGAAGAGTGTCCGTTCCCTGCTGCGGGAGTGCTTGTCCTTTTACCGTAAGGGTTAAGCACTTCGTTGTCGTACAATCCATAGTATGTCTGCCGGTATGAGGCTGAAAGTGCAGATTTGCCGCTAATAGGAACTGATCCGTATATGTTGGCGGTAAGGTTGTTGATGTTTGCATTAAGTTCGGCTCTCTCTCTGCTGCCACCCCTCCCTGTAATCTGTGCAATAGCACCTGTCTGGTTACCGAACTCAGGTCCGTAACCACCTTTTAAAACCCGAATCTCTTTTACCATAAATGGGTTTACAGAACTTATCTGCTCATTGTAGCCGTTCATGCTGAAAAGCCTGCTCCCGTCAAAAATGACGGCGCTTTCGCCGGCCTTACTTCCCCATACGGAGAAACCTGAAGGTTCGCCTGCAGCCCTGACTCCCGGCATTAGCCTGAGCAGGTTGAAGACTGAATTGTCTCCGTTACCGGGAAGATATTTTGCAATCAGGTGGTTGATTCTGATGACTCCGGATTTTTCTCCCGGTTTAAGTGCATTGCTGCTCTCGTACTCTTTGATCAGGATCTCACGGAGCTTTATGTTGCTCTCAGTTAAGTACAAAACATATCCGTTGCCGGAGTTCAAAGTCGTGTCAACTGTCCGGTAACCCAGATAGCTGAGTTGAACACCAGCACCTTCATGTGAGGTTGAAATAGCAAAGTTTCCGTTAATATCTGACATATATCTCCGCCCTTCGCAAATTATTGAAGTGAAGGGAAGTGTCTCGTCACTTCTCATGTCCCTTACCTGACCCGAAATATTGGAATTTCCATAGAGAGGGGAGATAACGAGCACCTTGTCTATAACCTTTATTTTATAGGGTAATCCTTGTAAAACATATCTTGCGGCACTCTCTCCGTCAGAAAAGGTTGAATCAACTGAAACAGAATACCTGTCCATCTCTTTTTTATTAAAGGAGATGGAGAGATCTGTTTTTTCCATGATATATGTAAGAACCTCTCCGACTTTCTGCCCTGAAGCAGGTATATAAATACCCTGCGCACGCATTATATTGCATGTGCAGAGAAAGACAATGAATATTAAAATACTCCTCTTTATTGCCAAATTTCTATTTTATAATCTTATAACCACTCTCATCCTTAACAATCTTCAATGAGAACGGCATTGTTACTATCTCAAGTACCTGTTCGACCGGAACATCTCTTGAAAATTTTCCGGTATAAAGATACTCTTCTGCTTCGTCATACACTATGTCAATGTTGTATTGTCTGGAGATCTCCCCGAGAACCTGATTCAAAGGTGCTCCTGTGAACACGAAATTATAATCCATCCAGGATGTTCTATTCTCGTTTGTCTCTCCTGAGACTCTCTTCATTGCAGCATTTTCGCTAAATGAAACTCCCTCTCCGCCTTCAATCAAAACACCCTCTTTCAAATCTTTATCCAGCTCTGATTTGACTGCAACCTTTCCTGTGATGCAAGAAACCTCAAATATATCATATCTCGATTTTACATTGAATTTTGTTCCCAGAACGGTTACAGAGCCGTTTTCACTTTTAACTGAAAATCTGGAACCCTTTTCGACGCTGAAATATGCCTCGCCCTCCATCCTTATGTCTCTCTTCAGATACCAGAGGAGGGGCTTGTAGGAGATCTCACTTTGTGCATTAAGACATGCAGTTGATCCGTCAGGAAGTTCTATTGTGACATGTTCACCTCTCTGAGCAGAGATGTTTCTTGTATAGACCATGGGAACGAGCATCAGAACTATAATTGCGGCGGCTGCGGTGTAGTAGATTGCTCTTCCGGAGAACATCCCTTTGTGGAGAGCTTCCCGGTTTACAGGAGCGGTTGAGGTCATTTTTTCAAAATGATCACTCCAGATCTCCTCTTTGCTCTTGTCCCATTTGGGTTCTATTCTAATGTTATCTTTCATGGCTGTGATAATTCATCTTAACTCTTTTCTCAAATAGCCGAGCGCCTGTGATATTCTTTTCTCAACGGCCTTGACACTGATATTCAACCTCTCTGCGATTTCCTGATATTTTAGTTCTTCGCTTCGGCTCATTAAAAATGTTATTCTTTGATTCTCGCTCATTTTTGTAAGAGCCTCCGAGTATTTGCTTGCTAATTCTTTGTATTCTAAATTGTTATCGCTATGCTCTTTCTCTGTGTAAATCATAGAGTTCGTATAATCCAACTCTGTCTTTCTTCTCCTGAACTTGCTAACTATCATGTCAGATGCCATTTTGTAAAGCAGAGCCTTATCTTTGTCCGGATCCAGATTCATTCCCTTTTCCCATATTCTGGCAAACAGGTCCTGTGCCACGTCAGAAGCCAGTTCTGTATCTGCGCATCTGTAGTAGAGGTAACGCCTTATTGCGTCAAAGTGTCTGTCAAAAAGCCTCCTGAAATTTTCCTTATCCAAATCCTCTCTTTTTCTATTAACCGTTCCGAATTTGTTTTACCCTACCCAAATTTAATAAAAAGGAGGTTTTAAATGAATAGATTTTATAACTTTGCGTATATAAGCTAAAACCGATTTATGGATCTTCAAACCCTCTCCAGGCTTCTAAAGGATTTAATTACAGTTCATGACAGGGTGTCACTCCCCGGACTGGGAGGTTTTGTTACCGAACTCGCTCCGTCTGTCTTTTCAGATAAGGCAATGGTGATTAATCCGCCTTTCAGGAGAGTTCTTTTCAAATCGACTGAGACTTGGAATGATGAGCTTCTGGAGAATCTGTATGCCGATGAGAATGATATCTCGGTAGAGGAGGCCCGTAAAGAGCTGGCTCTATTCTTAAGAGATTTCAAGAGCGAGCTTAACAAGCAAAAGAGTGTTGTCATTCCCGGTTTTGGGATAATGCGCGCCACTGACCAACTTGACTATTTCTTTGTTGCAGATAAGGATCTCTTTATATATCCTGATTCATACGGTCTGGAACCGTTAAATGTTAAAATACTTCAAAAAAAGGGGACTGTGGAGGTTCTTTCGGGCAAAAAAACTTCGTTGCCTCCTCAACCGACAGTCAAACCCGCATATCAATCCAAACCATCATCCGAAAAAAGAGAACAATCCGTTCCCGCACCCAAGGCACAGCCGGTTAAGAGAGAGAAACCAGTTAACAAGGGAAAAAAGAAGAAGACAAACATCTGGTCTGTCCTGTTTGTCTTCCTGCTTCTTATAATAATTGTCGTTGCCCTGATGGTTGTTTTCAAAGATGAAGCCCGTCCGATCTGGGAGTGGTTGCTCTATTCTCGGGAGGAGCGTGAACTCCTCAGGCAGATGGGGCAGGGGCTATAATGGGGCAGGGGCTTTAGCCGGTATGCTTCAACCCCCGCAGGTGTTTATCCAACCATGCTGCCGTTTGACAACGGCTCTTCAGGTGTTACAATTCTCATATTTCCATTCTCCTCCTTTGCCATCAGGATCATCCCTTTTGACTCGATTCCCTTGATCTTCCTCGGAGCAAGGTTTGCAAGGATGCATATCTTCTTGCCAATCATCACCTCAGGTGTATAGTATTCTGCAATACCCGAGACGATGGTGCGAACGTCGATTCCTGTGTCGATTGTGAGCTTGAGAAGTTTGTCTGTCTTCGGAACCCTTTCTGCTTCGAGCACGGTTGCTGTCCTGATATCCATCTTCATGAAATCGTCAAATGTGCACTCCTCTTTTTGAGGTGTTACTGCCGGAGCCGGTTTTGTGCTCTCTGCAAGTTGTTCATTTGCTGTCTTTGTTGCTTCAAGCTTGGCTATCTGTGCAGCTATTGCATCGTCTTCAATCTTGTCAAAAAGAAGTGTTGCCTCGTTTAATTTGTGGCCCGGAACAAGAATTGAGTCCGATCCGAAATCCTCCCAGTTACGAGTCTTCATGTTGAGTATCTGAGAGAGTTTTTTTGTGGAGTGAGGCATAAACGGCTCGAAGGCAATAGTGAGGTTTGCACATATCTGAAGTGATATGTTCAGGATTGTGGCAACTCTCTCCATATCTGTCTTGGCAACTTTCCATGGTTCTGTGTCTGCAAGGTATTTGTTTCCCAATCTTGCAAGATTCATTGCCTCTTTGAGTGCCTCTCTGAATTTAAAGTTTTCGAGACTATCCTCTATGTTTTTTCGTATAACAGGAATCTCTGCAAGAACCTCCTCGTCGTATGGAGTTATACTCATCGTTGCCGGAACCTCACCACCGAAATACTTGTGAGTCAGTACAACCGCCCTGTTGACAAAGTTTCCGAAAATTGCAACCAGTTCGCTGTTGTTTCTTGTCTGGAAGTCTTTCCATGTGAAGTCGTTGTCTTTTGTCTCAGGGGCATTTGCACATAAGACATAACGAAGGACATCCTCTTTACCGGGGAACTCCTCAAGGTATTCGTGGAGCCATACTGCCCAGTTGCGGGATGTTGATATCTTATTGCCCTCAAGGTTGAGGAACTCGTTTGCAGGGACATTTTCCGGCAAAATGTAACCGTCTCCGTATGCCTTTAGCATCGAAGGGAAAACAATACAGTGGAAAACAATATTATCCTTTCCGATGAAGTGTACCATTTTGGTGTCTTCGCTTTTCCACCACTTCTCCCACTCGTCAGGCATCAGCTCTATTGTGTTTGAGATGTAGCCTATAGGTGCATCAAACCACACATAGAGAACCTTTCCCTCTCCTCCCTCAACGGGAACAGGAACGCCCCAGTCGAGGTCGCGGCTTACGGCTCTTGGCTGAAGTCCGCCGTCAAGCCATGATTTGCATTGGCCGTAAACATTGCTCTTCCACTCTTTGTGCCCGTCGAGTATCCACTCTTTGAGCCATGGTTCATATTTGTCAAGAGGAAGATACCAGTGTTTGGTTGATTTCATCACAGGCGGATTGCCGCTGAGTGCAGACCTCGGGTTAATAAGCTCTGTAGGGCTAAGGGTGCTTCCGCACTTTTCGCACTGGTCTCCGTATGCATTCTCTGCGCCACATTTCGGGCATGTACCTACTATATATCTGTCTGCAAGAAACTGGCCTGCCTCTTCATCATAAAACTGCTCACTCTCTTTCTCGATGAATTTTCCCTCGTCGTGGAGCTTCTTGAAAAACTCTGCTGCTGTCTTATGATGTATTTTAGAACTGGTGCGTGAGTATATATCAAAGCTGATTCCCAGCCCGTCAAAGGATTTTTTTATGATATCGTGATACTTGTCCACTACCTCCTGAGGTGTGATACCCTGTTGTTTTGCCTTGATAGTTATAGGGACTCCGTGCTCATCAGAACCGCATATGAACCTTACATCCTCGCCGCGCATTCGGAGATACCTCGCATATATGTCTGCAGGGACATAGACTCCTGCAAGATGTCCGATATGTACTGCTCCGTTTGCATAAGGAAGTGCAGCTGTGATAAGGTGTCTTTTGTAGTTCTTTTCCATTTTGGTAAAATTTTAACTGCTTTTTATGGGTGGCAAAGATAGAGATAAAATTTCAGGTAGAATAATTCAAACGTTTAGCCGCTT
>JAQVBQ010000030.1 GCA_028690215.1 Bacteroidales bacterium
AAAGCGGCTTATGAGGCAAATTGACTTTTACAGATCAACTCTCACGCCGATACTCCCGTTGATTCCAAATCCCCAGTACCCGCTGAAAGTTGACAAAGTGTGGTCAGCACCGTCTTTGCCTCTTTCTATGTATTTGCTGTCCAGCAAATTGTTGATAGCGAGAAAAAGAGTGTAGTTATAGCCAAAACGCCTGAGCTCTCTTTTCCAGCTTGCACCAAGATTTACAAGATTGTAATCAGGAAGTCTGAACGCAGAGGCTCTGTCATCAGGATTGGTACGATCTGCAGGATCGAAATCGGCATAGAGGCGGCCGTTATATGTCCAGTCGGCATTGACCAAGATGCCGTTTCGGAATTTCAGGCCGGCAATGATTCCAACTTGTGTCTGCGGAGCATCCCCTACAGGAAGACCATTACTGTAAACATTTATCTCGTCAATCTTAAGGCCCGAGTATTGGTCGTAGATATTGGCCTTCACATCGTTTTTCCAACGCCAGTTTCCAATGGAGAGATTACCTTCCAGCGAAAGCCATCTGGCAGGGTTGAAGGTCATTGTAAGCTCTGTGCCATAGTGAAGCGCATCAAGACCTCTTATCATGTATGCCACATCGTTGTTGTCCTGTTGTGTATATGGATTTGAGACAATGGTCTTGTTTTTCCAGTAGGCATAGTAACCTGTCAGTTCAACACTTCCTCTTGAAAAAAGGTATCTGTATCCGCCCTCTGCAAGCATATTTCTCTCGTTCTTCACATCAGAGGTAATATCGTTGCTCCCTGATGCGAAAAAGACGTTAGAGTAGGGAATTCTGCTATATGCTGCAGCATTAAAGTAAAGAGAGCTTCTGTCAGAGACTTTGTACAGAGCTCCGCCCTTGATGCTGAATCCTGAGGCAAAGGCAGCGTCACTCTCGCTTCCCGCAGCAAGTGATGAGGGATCCTGAACATAGTTATATGTGTCCCAACGGCTGTATTTGTTCCACATATATGATACACCTCCGCGAAGATTCCATTTCTCACCCGAATAATTTCCCGAAAGGTAAACAGTTGCGTTGTTGGTGACCTTTCCGTTACGGGTTCTGATATAGTCACCCACCTGTTTTATTGGGTTCCTTCCTGCCAGACCGGCAAGAGAGTTAGAGGCATAATCCTCATACCAGTATTGGCCGCCAAGAAGATCAGTAATCTTCTCTTTCTCCCAGGTAGAGTAGTAGAGGTAGTGGAAGCCGGCTTCCAGCTTTGTCTTATCGGTGATATTGTATGCTGTGTTGTGCCTTACTCCTGCCTGGGTGTGCCCTGCAAGGTAGTCGCTCAGGATATTCTGTGCAGAACCGGCTGCACCTGTGCCGGTACGGGCCTGATTGTCACTGATAACAGAGCCCCAGTCGATATGCCCGTCCTCTTGGTATGAGATAATTCTTTTACCCTTGCTTTCAGACCATCTTCCGCCGCCATTGCCTACTGAGATGTACATTGTATTGGTCATCTCTATTCCGGAGTCAGGGGTGTAAAAGTGGTTCAGAGTCAGATATGGCTTATGATAGAAATTCTGGCTAAGATTCATTTTTTCACCATCCAGATAACCCCAGTTCTTGCTATATCTCACTCCGTATTTCTCAACCTCATTCTCGGTGAGTCTTACAGAACGTTGTTGATGCTTTTCAGGTGATCCGAGCAGTGTAAGTACAATATCATTATGGCTGTTGATCCTTTTGCTGACATTAAACATATATGCCCAGGAGTTGACATCTGTTGACTCCACATAGCCGCTCCCGCCGGTATATGAGACAAGGGTCGAGATAGCCCAGCCTCCGTTCAGCTCTCCTGAGTTAATGCTCACAAAACCTTTTGCGAGACTGCCCCTGTCAGATCCGAAAGGGGTGAAGAATAAACCTCCGGAGATGGATTTGGTTTCGGAAGTGCTTGTTGTAATGATGTTTATACTTCCCCCTACGGAGTTGTCAGAGAGCATGGATGCTCCGATACCTTTCTGAACCTGAAGCGAGTGGGTGGCATCGGTCAGCCCGAGCCAGTTGTTCCAGTACATATTGCCGCTTACAAGCCCTGATACGGGAATTCCGTTAAGCAGTACAGATATGTTTTCCTGTTTGAACCCACGGATATTGATTTTTGCGTCTCCGTAACTTCCGGTTTCACTGGTTGCATAAATGCCGGGAATCTCCTTGAGAAGTTCCGGATATGTCTTGCCAAAAGCCTTGCTCTCAATCTGTTGTTTGTCGATGCTCTTGATTCGCATAGGAGACTTCGTGCCCTTCAGGTACGATGCCGACATGATAATCTGATTCAGAATAACAGTTTTGCCCGAGGAGTCCCTCTGAACATTGTCAGTATATGAATTGAGAGAGTCTGATACCGGTCCGTTCAGGACGGTCTTGGTGAAGCCGGGGGTCCGGCTGATGAGCAGGGCTATGATAACCATCACTACCCTGCGGGAAAGGGATATAATATTTGTTTCCATAAATTCTTCTTCCTTCCAGACTTTAACTGTCGGTACCGTATTTAAACGGTTCTGCCATTTACGGCTCGCGGACTTTACCGCCGATCGGGAATTACACCCTGCCCTGAAGATTTAGGTCGCAAATATAATAATTATATGGAAAATAAAAGAGGTGTCAAATATTTTTTGACACCTCTTATCAGTAAGCCAAGGCTTACAGTTATTTAGTCATTAAGAGAGTAACGGAAAAATCCGGTAACCTTAACTTCAGGATCAACGCTCTTAAGATAGGCAGATACTGTAATCTTACCATCCTTAACAAATGTCTGATCCTCGAGTGTGCTCTCTCTGAAGAACTTATTGAGTTTGCCCTGTGCAATCTGCTCAACCATGTTCTCAGGTTTGCCTTCTTCGCGGATCTGGATGCGGTAGATTTCAAGCTCTTTTTCGATTACCTCTTTAGGGCAATCGTTCTTGCTTACAGAAACAGGGGACATTGCAGTGATCTGCATTGCAATCTCTTTTCCAACCTCGTGGCTCACCTCTTTTGAGAAGCCTACGATTGTTGCAACTTTACCGTTTGTATGTATGTAAGAGTCGATAAATGGAGCCTCTAGTCTGCTGTAGAATGGAATAGCGTGTTTTTCACCGCTCTTGCCGGTCTGTTGAGTGATAGCCTCTTCAATGGCTATGCCATTGAGCTTCTCACCCTTAAGTGCTGCAAGATCGCTTGGGAATGTTTCAAGTGCAACAGTTGCAATATCATTTGCAAGCTGCTGGAAGTCTGAATTTTTAGCAACGAAGTCAGTTTCGCAACCAAGGCATACAAGAATTGCCTTGTTTTTTGATGAGTTAACCTTTGCAATAACAGAACCTTCAGTTGTCTCCCTGTCGGCTCTCTTAGCTGCAACAAGCTTACCTTTCTCGCGAATGATATCTTTTGCCTTATCATAATCACCGTTAGCCTCAACGAGTGCATTTTTGCAATCCATCATACCGGCTCCGGTCATCTGACGTAATTTTGCAACGTCTGCTGCTTTGATTTCCATATTAATATTTTTTAATGTTTTAAAACTGGGTTCACAAAAAAGTTATTCTGCTGCAGGAGCTTCAGGAGCTGCAGCCACTTCTGCCACTGCAGGAGCTGCCTCTTCTTCGTTTTCACTCTTGCTTGTAACTTTTCTGGTACGCATTCTCTTTCCGCCATCTTTCACTTTAACTTCAGAGTTCTCTTTACCACTCTCTGCACCCTCTTTCTCTTTCTCGAGTTTTCTCTCTGCAAGACCTTCCGCCACTGCGTGGCAAACGGTCTCCATAATTAGTGAAATTGACTTAGCGGCATCGTCATTTGCAGGAATCACGAAATCAATCGGACTTGGATCGCAACAAGTATCAACCATCGCGATTACTGGGATATTCAGACGATTTGCCTCTTTAACGGCGTTCATCTCTTTTTGGATGTCAACTACAAAAAGAGCTGAAGGCAGACGGTTAAGATCTGCAATAGAACCGAGGTTCTTTTCCAGTTTTGCTCTTTGACGGGTAATCTGGAGTTTCTCTCTCTTTGCAAGAGTCTCGAAAGTACCGTCGGTCATCATTTTGTCAATGGTGTTCATCTTCTTCACCGCCTTACGGATTGTAGGGAAGTTGGTAAGCATTCCACCCGGCCAGCGCTCAGTAACATATGGCATGTTAACTGATTTGGCATTTTCGGCAACTATCTCTTTTGCCTGTTTTTTTGTAGCTACAAACAAGATCTTTCTTCCGGCACGGGCCATCTGTTTCATCATGTATGCAGCCTCATCTATCTTAATAACGGTCTTGTGCAGGTCAATGATGTGAATCCCGTTCTTCTCCATGAAAATATAAGGAGCCATCTTAGGATTCCATTTTCTCTTAAGGTGCCCAAAGTGTACACCTGCATCAAGTAGGTCTTGGAAATTTGTTCTAGGCATTGTTTTTTGTTTTTTTCTAATTTTTATTTTTCTCTTTTCATCAACCGGGAGTAGCAGCTTTTCATTGTCATGCAATTAAGGCTGATCTCTCAGGTTTTCCGCAGACGGACAAACAATGGTAGCTTCTGACTGTGTTAAGTACACAAGGTCCTGTTGTTTTTAATCCGGTCTGTGCAAGGTTCATCAGCAATTCTGTTGCTTTGTACAGATTAACGTTTGCTGAATTGGAAGCGTCTACGGGCACCAGGTTGACCAGGTTTCTTTCTTTCAACCTCTCTAGGGTCACGGGTGAGAAGGCCGTTTGATTTAAGAACCGGGCGGTATGCCTCAGCATCGATCTTGCAAAGAGCACGAGCGATAGCTAGGCGGAGAGCTTCTGCCTGACCTTTGATTCCACCACCGTCAAGATTGACTTTAATGTCAAACTGAGCCTGTGTGTTGGTCAGCTCAAGAGCCTGTTTTACAATGTACTGAAGGGTTTCTTCGCAGAAATAATTCTCAAGTTCCCTTCCGTTGATTGTAATGTTACCTTTACCTGAATTTACATAAACGCGAGCAACTGCTGATTTTCGTCTTCCAAGGGCGTTAATTACTTCCATGCTCTGTTTAAATTTCGTTTAAATTAATAACTTTTGGTTGCTGTGCCTGATGAGGATGCTCTGCTCCCTCATACACATACAGATTACGGAACATCTCTGCTCCGAGTTTGTTTTTAGGCAGCATGCCTTTGATTGCATGCTCAACTACGGCAAGAGGCTTACGAGTCAGCAACTCCTTAGGAGTAGCAAATCTCTGCCCGCCGGGATAACCGGTGTGACGTACGTACACCCTGTCAGTGAGCTTGTTCCCAGTAAGACGGACCTTAGTAGCATTGATAATGATTACATTATCTCCGCAGTCCACGTGTGGGGTAAAGCTGGGCTTGTGTTTACCGCGCAGAATTCGAGCAACTCTGGATGCCAGTCTGCCAAGAACCTGGTCAGTAGCGTCAATAACTACCCACTCTTTAACAACTGTTGCTTCATTTGCTGACACGGTTTTGTAACTCAATGTGTCCACTTTGTTGATTTTTAGATTAATACGTTAAATATGTTGCGATTTCCCCATAAAATAGGGGGCTGCAAAGATAAAACTATTTTTTAAAGTGACAAAATGCGACTTACCTCGCACCAAGTTTTATTTATCTCATTATGTCTTGTGCAGGCCTCCTCAAAAGGTGTATAAACAACCTGATTCTGCATCTGCCCAACCATGACATTTGTCCTTCCCTTCAGAAGCGCGTTCACTGCCTCGTATCCGAGAAGACTTGCAAGAACCCTGTCATTACAACTCGGTGCCCCGCCTCTTTGAATATGTCCAAGAGTTGTCACACGTATTTCATATCCGGGAAGCTTTGTCTTGACCTTGGCGGCAACCTCCATTGCTCCACCCTCCTCTTCGCCTTCGGCAACGATAATTATGCCGGAGGTTTTATTTTTGCGTCTGTCCCTCTCCATAAAACTGCAAAGCTTGTCGATATCAGTATGCACTTCCGGGAGCAGAGTTGCCTCAGCGCCGCTGGCGATGGCTGTGTTGAGAGCTATAAACCCGGCATCTCTTCCCATAACCTCCACAAAGAAGATTATATTGTGGGAGTCAGCTGTGTCTCTAAGTTTGTCCACCGCAGATACAGCAGTGTTTATTGCAGTATCGAACCCTATCGTAAAATCGGTTCCATATATGTCATTATCAATTGTTCCGGGTATTCCAACTACGGGAAAACCGAATTCCTTGCACAGAAGGTTTGCCCCTCTGAAAGATCCATCCCCACCTATCACAACGAGTGCATCTATGCCTGCTTCTCGCATGTTCTCCATGGCAATAGCCCTGACATTTTTATTCTTGAACTCCGGGCAACGTGAGGATTTCAGTATTGTACCTCCCTGGGAAATAATTTTTGAAACAGAGTGTGATTGCATACCCATGAACTGTTTGTTCAGCAGCCCCGAGTAGCCCCTTAAAATACCCACAACCTCCACTTCATTATAAATAGCAGTACGTACGACAGCCCTTATTGCCGCGTTCATTCCAGGAGCATCACCGCCTGAGGTGAGTACGCCAATTCTGTTAATCTTTCTTTTTGCGTTCATAAAAGTCAAAATAGCGCAACAAAAATACTCTTTTTTATTCGTATTCAAATTTATACTTTTGCAACATGAAAATAGCAGATTTAGATCTAGGGGAGAGGCCCCTTTTCCTGGCGCCGATGGAAAATGTCACGGACGCCTCGTTCAGATTTATCTGCAAAGAGTTCGGTGCAGATATGATGTACACCGAGTTTATCTCCTCCGACGGCCTGATAAGAGACGCAAAGTCTTCCCTTGCAAAGCTGGAGATATTTGATTACGAGCGACCTATCGGTATCCAGATTTATGGTCACATACCAGAAGCGATGGTCGAGGCGGCTAAGATGGCAGAAGAGGCAAATCCCACACTTATAGATATTAATTTCGGATGCCCTGTCAATAAAATAGCAAATCGCGGAGCCGGCTCCGGCATGATGCGATACCCTGACAAGATGGTAGAGATAACCAGGCAGGTTGTCCAGGCAGTAAAGCTGCCGGTAACGGTCAAGACAAGGCTTGGCTGGGACGAGAATTCCAAGATTATCGTTGATCTTGCCGAGAGGCTTCAGGATGTTGGGATTGCTGCCCTGACAATTCACGGAAGGACACGCTCGCAACTCTATAAGGGAGAGGCTGACTGGCGGCTGATAGGTGAGGTAAAGGCCAATAAGAGAATTCATATTCCCATAATAGGAAACGGAGACATCTCCACACCCGAAGATGCTGCAAATGCTTTCCGGAATTACGGAGTTGATGCAATTATGATAGGAAGGGCAACTTATGGGCATCCATGGATTTTTAAAGAGATAAAACACTATCTTTCGACCGGAAATCCGATGCCGGAATTAACACTTGAAGAGAAGAAAGATCTAGCTCTCCGCCATTTGCAAAAATCCATTGAGATTAAGGGAGATAGAAAAGGTGTGCTTGAGATGAGAAGACATCTCTCATGTTATTTCAAGGCTATCCCGCATTTCAAGGAGACCAGGCAGAGACTGGTAACAGAAAACGACCCGGAGGAACTAATAAAGATTATCAAGAATATAGGATGAAAAAAATTCTTATCAACAACATTATTCTTTTACCATACTTTATCGTGCTTAAAATAAGGCACTACCTTTACGACAATGCTATTTTGAAATCCAGAAAATTCGATATACCTATTATATCTATAGGCAACATCGCAATTGGTGGAACTGGTAAAACACCTCATACAGAGTATTTTATTAAACAGCTAATGCCGACTCACAAGGTTGCCATACTTTCCAGAGGATATGGGAGAAAAAGCAGGGGGTTTCATCTTGTCCAAACAGACAGTACCGTCAGAGAGGTTGGTGATGAGCCGTTACAGATGAAACGTAAATTTGTAGATGTTGTGGTCGCCGTTTGCGAGAAGAGGGTGAAGGGAATTGAAATGCTGCTTGCTCTTCCTGAAGAGGTGAGACCTACAGTCGTAATCCTGGATGATGCCTTTCAGCACAGGAGGATTACTCCGTCAAAGAACATATTGCTGGTCGACTATAACAACATGCTCGAATCGGATACACTGTTTCCTTTTGGCAGGCTGAGAGATTTGCCTGAACAGAAACGGCGCGCGGATATGGTTATTGTGACCAAATGTCCGGGGGAGATCTCTCCTGAAGAGAGGTTTATCAGAGAGCAGCATCTCAAATTGTCAAAAAACCAGCAACTTGCATTCACGACACTCAAATACGGTGATCCTCAAAGCGTCTTTGAAGGGGCGGACAGAAGATATATCTACTCCAAATATGCTATTCTTATTACAGCAGTGGCGAATCCTAGACCTTTGCAGTACCAGTTGCTCTCAGACTATAAAATTATTGAAAAGCTGAACTTCAGGGATCATCACAACTTTACAAAGGGTGAGATTCGCATGATAAACCGGAAACTTGCAAAGTGGCCTAAAGCTGTGATCTTTACAACAGAAAAGGATGCTCAAAGGATGATGGAGAAGACAAAATTCTCTCAAACTGTAAGAGAAAGGCTCTTTTATATACCGATCGAGGTGGCTTTTGTCAATGAAAATGCGGAAATATTGTAAAAGTGTTACTTAATATTTCTAATCGATTACGATTTGTAAGTAAATCTCAACAAAGGGAAAATTTCTAATAAAAACAATATGTTAATTGTATTATTATACAATAATATAAGCGTTGCCTATAATATAGTTAAAAATTGTAATTCTTTATCAAATTTCAGCGGGAAATTGTAGAACATATTGCAAATTTTCATACTTTTGCCTAATAGTGTTAAATCACATTCAAAACAACTCATAATTACTAACCTAAATTATTAAACTCATGCATGTTTCACAAGTAAGAAGCCGTGTGGTACGAAATGTACTGTCGGTTTTTGCCCTGATGCTTTTTGCAGGATCCCTATGGGCACAGAACATTACGGTTCAGGGTAGAGTCATAGATACTCGGGGCGATGCAGTCCTGGGTGCTGCCGTAATGGTTAAGGGTACTAAAAGCGGAGTTTCGACCAACGAAACCGGTCAGTATCTTATTAAAGTACGACCTGACGCAATACTGGAATTTTCTTCCTTAGGAATGAAAACAGTCGTTGTAGAAGTAAGGAACAGGTCAACAATAGACGTTGTCATGCAAGACGACGCATCTGTATTGGAAGACGTTGTCATGGTAGCTTATGGTTCTCAGAAAAAGGAGAGCCTTACAGGAGCCGTGTCAACAGTAGACGTTAAAAAGAGTCTGACTTCAAGGCCAATCGCTGATGTTGGTAGAGCCCTTCAGGGAACCACAGCAGGTCTTATTGTCACCACCAAAGAGGGTGGACTCGGCGGATCTCCAACAATGAAGATCAGGGGTAATACAAGTACCCTTGGTGGTGGATCAGGTGATCCTCTTATAGTGTTGGATAACGTAGAGGTTCCTGACTTGTCTTATGTTAACCCTGACGATATCGAGAGTATCTCCGTATTGAAGGATGCTTCCACAACAGCTATTTATGGAGCCAGAGCTGCTTTTGGAGCGATTCTGATCACTACCAAGAAAGGTAAGAAAGACGAAGGTGTCCAGGTACGTTATTCAAACAACTTCTCATGGTCGCAACCTACAAAGGTTCCGGAGCCATTGAGACCTGATTTGGCACTGACATACTCTTGGTTACAAAGAAACCACGTTGCAGCTACACCTACTTACAATCTTGGTGTAATCGGTTCTATCTATTATAATCCTGACATGATTGTCAAGGTCAAAGAGTATTGGGACAACTATAAATATGGTGACCAATTCGGACCGGAGTTGGTACAAGGACGTGACTATGATTACGGAACTGGCGGCGATGCCACCAAGATGTATTTCTACAGATCATGGGACCTGTACAATATGTATTATAACAAAACCGCTCCACAGCAGAATCATAACATCTCTGTAACCGGTGGTACAAAAAATACAAAATATAGCATATCTATCGGTTCACTTTATCAGAGAGGTATGATCAAACCTTTCAAGGATACATACAACCGTATGAATGTAAATGCCAACATAGAGACAGATGTTAACAAGTATGTTACAGTAAGGAGCGGGTATATGTTGTCAAAATCGGAAACTGTGACTCCATTTGTTTGGAACTCATCATACTATCCTCCGATTTATTACATGTACAGGTGGCAAAGCATATATCCTTACGGTACATTCAACGGGGTGAAAACCCGTAATGCAATCACAGAGTTGGAGTCTGCAAATCCTGTAGAGGATCTCACATACTTCCATCGTCTGAATCTGGGAGCATCCCTGCATATTGTAAAGGGACTTGATGTCAATTTTGACTATGTAGCGAGCATAACCAATTGGGATCAGCATAAGCAAGGTGGCACTATAGGCGGTATCAATATGTTCAACACATTAAGTGCCACATATCCAACAGTTGACCTGCTTTATAATCCAAGTTATTCTACCTCATCATACAACTATATTCAAGAATCAAATTCTAACACTGTAAGGAATACTTACAATGCTAATATTCAGTATGAGAACACCTCACTGCCAAATCATTATTTCAAGGTGCAGTTAGGTAGCAATATCGAAGACTCTGAATATAAATACTATTATGCAAAGAGAATGACACCTTACGATCCTGATAAAGGCGAATTGAACCTTGCAGGTGGTGACCAGACCGTAAGTTCAAGTCACTCATGGTGGTCAGTTGCCGGTTTCTATGCAAGATTGAACTACTCATTCAAAGACAAATATTATGTAGAGTTGAACGGACGTTACGACGGTTCATCGAAATTCTCAGGTGATTCACGTTGGGGCCTGTTCCCTTCAGCATCTGCAGCATGGCGTATTACAGAAGAGCCTTGGATGGCTAATGTGAAAGAGATCATGCCATCTTTGAAACTCCGTGTGTCTCTCGGATCCAATGGTAACCAGGATGTACCTACAGGTTCATTCAGCCCAACCATGAGCGTTACCAACCCATCGGGTTCATCAAACTATTGGCTGATCGGAGGTAACTATACCCCTTATGTAGGCTTGCCATATAACCTTATCGACCCTAATATCACTTGGGAGACAGTAACAACTTATGACGCAGGTATTGACGCATCATTCTTTAAAGGTGACCTCTCTTTGACTTTTGACGTTTACAGGAGAATAACTTCAGACATGTTGTCATCAGGAGCTGTGCTTCCTGTTTCAATAGGTGCTTCCGCTCCTAAGACCAACTTCGGTGAGTTGACAACCGATGGTTTTGAGTTGACATTAAATTACGGACACACTTTCGCTAATGGTCTTAGAATCAATGTTGGCGGCCAGCTGACTGACTATAAGTCAACTATTACCAAGTGGAATGCCGCAGAGGATCCTACTATCGGAAACTACTATGACGGATATGTACTTGGTAGTATTTGGGGCTTCAAAGCTGCGAGATTGTTCCAGAAGGATGACTTCGAATATGATCAGAATGGTAAACTCGTGACCGTAGTAGTTGACGGTAAGACTCAGAATGTATACAAGAATCTTGCACCTGGTTACCAGAGAGCTATGGAGACCAACACAGCAGCCTTTATGTTCGGCCCTGGTGATGTAATGTTCAAAGATCTTGACGGTGATGGTTTAATCGATTACGGAAGCAACACAATCGGTGATCCCGGTGACAGGACAGTTATCGGTAACAACCAGCCTAGATATATTTATGGTATAAGACTCGGCGGTGCATGGAAAGGATTCGACCTCGACATGTTCTTCCAGGGTGTCGGCAAACGTAATCTGTGGGCAACAGGTAATACTGTACTCCCTGGTTATACAGGAAGTGAGCAGGCCTTCAAGGGTACTGATGACTACTGGACAGAAGACAATACGGGAGCATACTTCCCAAGACCTAGGGATTATGGCCAGACAGCAAAATGGAATTATGTATGTAATGACAGATACCTGCTCAATATGGCTTATTTAAGACTTAAGAGCCTCGTTGTCGGTTATACATTGCCAACAAGCATAACAAAGAAGGTTATGATTCAAAAAGCCAGAATCTATTTCAGTGGTGAGAACTTACTGACATTCGACAAGTTGGCTAATACTGCGGTTGATCCCGAAACAGACTGGACCTCATCAACATCAGGTGACTCAAGGTCATTCGGACGTAGTTATCCGTATAGTAAATCTATCTCATTCGGTATTCAAGTAGATTTTTAACAATTATGAGTATGAAAAAAATATATATTTTATTATTTCTTGCATTAGCCTTAAGCTCGTGTGACAAATATTTAGACAGAAAACCTCTTGACACTTTTGATGCTACTAACTTCTGGGTTAATGAGAGCAACGTCAGGTTATATGCACAAGGATCCTATGTGCATAGAAACAGCATGACGGGTGTTAATACAACCAACCAGGCATACTTCTTTGGTTATGGTACAGGTTATACATATCCTCAGCTATTTATGTGGGCACCTTGGTCAGATGAGTTTGTAAGCTCAAGTTCATGGACAACCACTGTTACCACCACTCAGTCATATCTCAACTTCGACTTTGCAATGATAAGGAGACACAATATCATGTACGAAGAGGTAGATAGGATGACTACTATTACCGATGAAGCCCGCAATCACTGGAAGGGTGTTGCAAGATTCTTCAGAGCTATGGAATATAGGAGAATGGGTGAGTTGTTCGGGGATTTCCCTATTTTTACAACAACTCAGGCAACAACTTCTGACTCATTGTATAAGGACAGGGATCCTCTATATAAAGTTGCCTTACAGGTATTGGCAGACTACCAGTATGCTGCTGCCAATGTAAGAGCCAATGATGGTGCTTATCAGGTAAACAAAAATGTAGTATTGGCCTATATGACCAGAGATATGCTATATCTGGGCACTTTGATGAAATATCACAACAAAGATGGTGCAGGTGCTGTAAATGCTTGTCTTGAAGGTTGTAAATGGGCTGCCGAGCAGTTGATGACCACCGGAAAATATGCTGTCACAGATGATTATCGTGCTGTGTTTACATCTGAGGATCTTACAAATAACAAAGATGTGATCTTCTCAAGATGCTATGCTGACGGAAAGGCTACACACTGTACAGTGTCATATTCAAACGGATATGAGTCACAAAACCCTTCTGCATCACAGAAGATGATTAATTCATACCTGTGCGCAGACGGTTTCCCTATCGGACAGTCACCAGCATATAACTATTCATCTGACAATAACATCAGACTCTATGTAGATCAGGTTAAGAACAGAGACCCAAGATTGCTTGCAACATATCGCGATACAGTAGTAGTAAGAGGTTGGGCACCTGGTGCAGCAACAGCTACCGGAATTTCTGCATGGAAATACCTTCCTTACGCAGCTAATGATGTAGAGAACAAGTATTTTGGTTCTATGAACGTAACTGCTGCTCCTCTTATCAGATACTCTGAAGTCCTATTGAACTATGCAGAGGCATGCTATGAGACAGGCAGCTTTACCCAGGCAGTTGCTGATGCGACCATCAATGTGCTTAGAAACCGTTCTATAAAGGTTAATAATCAGGGAGCAGCTCAAGCTAAATTACCAAACATGGTTATCACAGGTAACAATGTAACTGTTAATGGTGTAGCTATTAATGACCCTGCCAGAGATGTAACCGTACCTTCAATCCTGTGGGAAATCCGCAGAGAGAGACAAGTAGAGTTGGCAATGGAAGGCTTCAGAAGAGAAGACCTGCAAAGGTGGGCTAAATTCTCATACCTGAATACAAAACAGGTCGATGTTGACCATCCTACTGAATTGGCTTACGGCGCAATCTTCAATTACAAAGATTTGTCAGCAGCAACCAAGAAGAGTGTACGATCAAGCAACAGCAAACTGTTCGCTTTTACACCGGACTCTTCACGTGTCGCTGTCTACAACCTCTACAGTCCTACATATTGGAGGGATTGGGATGACAACAGCGTTGTATATACCAGAAACTACTTCAATTCAATTCCTACAAATACTATCAAGTTCTACACAGATAACGGGGCAACTTTGACCCAGAATCCGGGCTGGACTAACTAAGGGATTGTTTCAAATATTATTTAAAAGGGTGACCAAAAAATGGCCACCCTTTTTTATTTTTTTTAACTTTGTTGATAGTGAGTGAATAATCATTTAATAAATATATTATGTTCAAAAAAGAGGTGTATATAAATCGCCGGAGGGAACTGGCAAATAGTGTGAAATCAGGCTTGTTGCTCTTTTTAGGTAATTCAGAAGTTGGTTTTAATTACTCTTCAAACACATATACTTTCAGGCAGGACTCATCTTTTCTGTACTTCTTCGGGCTCGACGAGCCGGATCTTGCTGCAGTTATCGATCCTCAGAGCGGAGAGGAGATTATATTCGGCAACGATGTCACTATGGACGATGTTATCTGGATGGGGCCGCAACCGAAAATGAGCGATAAAGCTTCCCTTGTAGGTGTGACAAAAGTCATGGCAGCGGACTCCCTTGCTGAGTACCTCAAAAAGGCCGTGAAATCGGGTAGGAATATCCATTTTCTTCCTCCGTACAGAGATGCCAACAAGATATTCCTCAATAGTGTGCTGGGCATTCCATTTGCAGAGATGAAGGAACATGCATCGGTGGAGTTCATCAAAGGTGTGGTTGCATTGAGAGAGATCAAGCAGGATGTTGAGATTGCGGAGATGGAAGATGCTTCAAACATTGGCTATACAATGCACTATACTGCAATGAAGATGCTCAGGGAGGGAATGATAGAGCAGGAGCTTGTCGGAGTAATGGAGGGCATAGCCCACTCTCAGGGACCTATGGCCTCGTTCCCGATTATTTTGTCTCAAAACGGCGAGACACTTCACAACCACACACATCATCAGGTGCTTACAAACGGAAGACTCCTGGTAATCGATGCCGGAGCTGAGAACCGTAACCATTACGCTTCTGACTTTACACGGACACTTCCTGTATCAGGAAAATTCACTCAACAACAAAAAGATATTTACACCATAGTATCGCAGGCGAACAACCTTGCAATAGGGCTGGTGAAGCCGGGAATCACATACAGGGAGGTACATAGGGCTGCTATAAGGCTTATGGCCCAGGGATTGAAAAATATCGGTCTTATGAAGGGAGACATAGACGATGCTGTTGAACAGGGAGCACTTGCACTCTTTATGCCTCACGGTCTGGGTCATCAGCTTGGTCTCGATGTACACGATATGGAGGATCTCGGTGAGAACTATGTGGGTTATGATGAGAAGACCGTACGTTCTTCACAATTCGGACTTGCTTCGCTTCGTATGGGCAAGGAGCTCAGAAAGGGTCATGTAATCACTGTCGAGCCGGGTTGCTATTTTATACCTGCTCTCATTGATAAATGGCGCAACGAGGGTGTCAACAAGGATTTCATAAACTTCAAGGCACTTGAGGCCTATTACAGTTTCGGCGGTATAAGGCTTGAAGACAATGTGCTGGTGACAGAGAGATCTTGCCGTCTTCTTGGTTCAGGCAGGCTTCCTGTTACAGTAGAGGAGGTTGAAAAGGCTATGGGGGAATAATTCAGATACAAACTTAAACATGAAAAAACTTCTTTTTTACTGTGGTGCGGCTTTAATTTTTACAGCCGTTTTGCTCTCCTCATGCTCAAAAGTGGAACAACCCGAGCCAGAAATCAAATCAGACCTTAATACCTTGAACAATATATACTTTGCGTTGAACGACAACCCTTCGCTCACACAAGATTGCTCACCGGTCAAGGCTGGAGATCTCTACTATATAACAGTGACAGAGGGGACTGATATAACAACCCTAAAACCAAAATTTTCTGTTTCAGACAAGGCAACAGTAAAAATAAACGGGACAAGTTGTACAAGCGGAACTACACCAATCAATTTTGATCAGAGTGTAAACACGATAGAGGTTACGTCCGAATCCGGTAAGACCAAGAGCTATAAAGCCCTTGTACAGACCGGAAAACCCAACATTGACAATATCGTTTACAGTTTCATGTATAAATATTCCATACCCGGTATCTCTTATGCAATATCAAAGGATGAGACAGTGGTCTACAAAAAGGGGCTGGGTTTTGCCATATCTGAAAACAACATAAGGACAACACCTTCACACCTGTTCCGTCTTGCCAGCTGTTCCAAGCAATTTACAACATTGTGCATAATGAAACTTGTCGAGCAGGGCAGAATTACGCTCGATCAAAAGGTATTCGGTCAGGGAGGTATACTTGCCACAGAATTTGCAAATGCATCGGGGCGTGCATTGAATGTTACCGTGAGGCATCTTCTGTCGCACACAAGTGGATGGACAAGTGATCCGGATCCTATGTTCACATCCTCGTTTTATGGTCAGACGTTGGACCAACGCATCAATTATGTACTGACATCCGCGACACAGTCTGAGCCGGGGACTTCGTTCTCATACTACAATATGGGCTTTGGTATGCTGGGAAAGATTATAGAGAAGATTACCGGTAAGGATTTTGAGACCTATTTGAAAGAGGTGCTGGCAACAGCAGACATTACAGACATCCACGTAGGAGGAGACAGAAGCCAGCGCAGGAACAACGAGGTGGTATACTACTCACAGAGCGGGACAAACGGATATGGTAACGAGATGGGGGTAATCAAGGCAGCCGGAGGAGTAATAGCCTCTACAGAGGAGATGATGAAATTTCTTTTCCACATTGATGGTCTCCCCGGAATACCGGATATTATATCTTCTTCCACAAGAACAGAGATGCTTACACCATCCCCTGTCTATAACAGATATGGTCTCGGCTGGAGAATGAATCACTCATATTATCCCGGAGCCTATTACCATGGCGGAAACCTTGCAGGAACAGCTACCATGTGGGTTATGGGAAGTACAGGAAATATAAATTGCATAATACTATGCAATTCCAGATCTTATATCTCTACATTCGATGATGAACTCTACGGTTTGATGAAGGATGTTATTAATCTGGCCTCCAATACAACCTGGTAGAGCTCGGCAAGAATCATTGCGGTCGCTCCCCATATCATATAATCCTCATAGATAAACGCCGGGGTTCTGACACTCTCTCCGCGGTTTGTCTCTATGGTGTAGGTTTGCGCTGATTCAGGATTAAAAAAACGTATCGGGATCTTCTTGTAGCTTATCACCTCCAGCTCTCTTGGTATAAGCTCGGTGCCCCAGCAGGCACATGCAAGTACCGGATATATTGTGTGATTACTGGGTGGGACATAGAGACGGCTCAGAAGTCCAAAAATTATGAGATCCTTATTTTTTATTGCCATCTCCTCACTTGCCTCTCTGCAGGCTGTATCTATAAAATCCTTGTCCCACTCCTCTCTCTTTCCTCCCGGAAAGGCAATCTCACCGGAGTGGACACCATTATACTTTGACCTCTCAATCAATAAAACTTCCCAATCCATAAGAGGTAGATTATGTGGGTCTTTCGGAGGGTTGTCCCTTTTCTGGGGGAACATAATCACCAATACAGCCGACTCTACAGCGCCTTCCGGCGGAGCACTCTCGACACTCAATGATGAGATCCTGTGTTCCGGAGCCATCCTGAGATGAGCCGACTTACCCGGTAGATTTGGAAGAGAGATATCCATTTGTCTTTATCAAGATTATTATATCTAAATTAGTTTTTTAATCACTCTTATCAAAATTTAATTTTAGAAAAATATTTGTTATAGATTTGTATATCACACAGGTTAGAAATGAACGCAAGTTAGAAATGAACGAAATAGTGGAAAAAGTACGTCGCGCAATGATGAGTGCTGCCGACGAAAAGACAAGATTGAGCGGTGAACGCTTCTTTAAGGAAGAGGTGAAGATGTATGGAGTTGCCTCTGCATCTGCACAGAAGTTCTCAAGAGATTTCTTCAGGGAAGTCAAGGATATTCCCAAGGATGAGATTTTAGAACTTTGCGAGGAGTTCTGGAAATCCGGATATATGGAGGAGTCTTTTGTTGCGTGCCATTGGTCGGATCTTATACACAAAAAGCTTACCCCGGATGACTTTGCAACGCTTGAGAGATGGGTGAATCAATATGTAAGCAACTGGGCCTCATGTGACACTCTCTGCAACCATACCGTGGGCAGCTTCATAGATATGTACCCGGAGTACCTGGCTGAGCTCAGAAAATGGGCGACATCATCCAACAGATGGGTTAAGAGAGCCTCTGCCGTCTCTCTCATCATTCCTGCAAGAAATGGCAGATACCTGGCGGATGTCTTTGAGATAGCTGATATTCTGCTGCTCGATAAGGATGATATGGTCCAGAAGGGATACGGCTGGATGCTCAAGGCTGCTAGTCAGGCTCATCAGCAAGAGGTGTTCGATTATGTGGTGCGCAACAAGGCTGTCATGCCGAGGACGGCGCTTCGTTATGCGATTGAAAAAATGCCGAAGGAGCTCAAGGTTGTCGCCATGAGCAAGTGACAGGGAGGACCTTGAAATTTTTTAATATTTTTATATAATTGAAAAACAACAAGATGTAATTTTAAAAATATTTATCAAGCAGGTAGTCAGTATTTTGTGTTGTTGATTGAAAAATTTCGATGTTACTAGAAAATTGTTACCTTTACATTTATAAAACACTAGTAAATATTAATGTTTAGCTGCACTTTTAGATTTTATAATAAAAATAATAATTTATTAGCAATTTAATAACATATTATAATTCAATAAGCCTTTTGTAAACTAAATTTATAACCTAAAATTTTAATTCATGTATGCTTTAAAAATGAAAGGCCGTGTAGTACGAAATGTACTGTCGGTTTTTGTCTTCCTGCTGATAACAGGATCAATGTGGGCTCAGAACTTAAACGTTACCGGTAAGGTGACCGATAAGAAAGGAGAGCCGGTTATAGGTGTATATGTACTTGTGGAAGGTACACGTACAGGTACATCCTCTGACATTAATGGTAATTATGCAATTACAGCTCCTGCTAACGGCAAATTGGTGTTCACATCAATGGGTTACAAGGAAGTGGTTGCTGCTGTTAACGGCAGGGCAAACATTGACATTGTTATGGAAGACGATGCTCGCGTGTTGGGCGACGTAGTTGTTACAGCGTTGGGTATCAAAAAAGAAAGAAAAGCGTTGGGATATGCAGTATCCGACATCAAGTCCGAGGAGTTGATGAAGAATAAGACTGCAAACCCTATCTCTTCACTTTCAGGTAAGATTGCCGGTGTTAACATCACTCAATCTTCCGGTGCAGCAGGTTCCGGCGCACAGATTATTCTTCGTGGCGGTACTTCAGGATCTGAAGGTAAGGACAACCAACCTTTGTTCGTGGTCGATGGTGTGATTTATGATAACTCTTCAACTCTTGTAGGTAACTCTGCATTTGATGGTTCTTATAAATCAGCAACAACTACTTCTAACCGTGTTATGGATATAAACCCAGAGGATATTGAAAACATGTCAGTGTTGAAAGGTCCTGCAGCGTCTGCACTTTATGGTTCACGTGCAGCCAACGGTGTTGTCCTTATTACTACTAAAAAAGGTAAAGAGGGTGTAGTTGAGGTTAATGTTAACTCAAAATTGTCTACATCATGGGCAAAGAGTATGCCTGAAGTTCAGACTCAATACACCAGAGGTTATATGGAAGATCAGTACGACAGTAACAAGAATTATCTTGGAACTGTTTTCAATGATTTTTCATACAATTCATGGGGAGAAAAATCTACTGCCAATACATATGACAACATCGGAAACTTCTTCCAGGGTGGCGTTATATATGACCAAAGTGCCAGCGTAGCAGGTGGTACTAAAAACAGTAACTATTACTTGTCAGGATCTTATTATGATCAACAAGGTCTTGTTCCTCAGACAGGATATGACAAATACACTTTCCGTTTCAACGGCGAACAGAAGGTAGGTATATTCACTTTCAATGCAAATGCTGCATACTCACAGGCTCATACAGACAGGACTCTGACAGCTGCGGGTCTTTACGGTTCATCTGGAACAGGTGCCCTTTACGGCGTTTACAACTGGTCTCCATTTGACGATATGTCGCTTTATGTTAATGAAGACGGTTCTCGTTACAGGATGTTCGGTGAAAGACTTGACCCTTGGGATGAGCGCGACAATCCTTATTGGATTATCAACAAAAACAAGATGTATGACAATACAGACCGTTTTACAGGAAGTGTAAGCGTAAAGGCTGACATAGCAGACTGGTGGTTTGTTCAGTACAGATTGGGTATTGACTCATACACTCAGATCAACTCTAATCGTATTGCAGCTAACGGCGCTATCAAACAAGTATGGCAGAATGGTATGATGAGTGACAATTCTATGCGTTTTAAATATCTGTCACACAACTTCATATCAAATATGAACAAGAAATTCGGTGATTTTGACCTCAACCTGTTGTTGGGTGCAGCAACTGATGATACTCAAACCGATAGAAACTCTATGATGGCTTGGAATTTCTCTGTTCCTGATTTCTATTCATATGCAAATGCATCAACAGAAAACAAACAATTCTCTCACTCAGCATCTCAAAAGAGACTGGTAGGTTTATTCGGTGAATTCCGTGTATCGTGGAAGAACCTGTTGTATTTGACAGTTACCGGACGTAACGACTGGACATCAACACTTCCTGTTGAAAACCGCTCATACTTCTATCCATCTGTCAGCGGATCATTCGTATTTACAGAACTTCTTCCTAAGAACACCATTCTTACTTTCGGTAAGGTTAGAGCATCTTGGGCAAAAGTTGGTAAAGATACAGGCGCTTATGAGACAAACACTTCTCTCTGGCCGGTCGGAACATATCTTGGTGGCAAAATCGGTGTTGGTAACTCATGGACACGTGGTAATCCTTATCTGAAACCAGAGATGACAAAATCAACCGAGGTCGGTGTTGAATTAGGTCTCTTAAAAGATCGCCTGCGTGTTGACTATGCATACTATACAAATGACTCTTACAACCAGATTCTCTCTCCTCGCGGACCTCAGTCTACCGGTTATATCTTCTGCTCAATCAATGCAGGTAATGTTTATAATAAAGGTATGGAGTTGACTATTTCGGGTACTCCTGTTGAAACCAAGAACCTTAGATGGGATATTGGATTGAATATTGCCGGTAACCGTGGTACTTTGGACGGTCTTCCTGCAGGTATGGACGTTATGTATGTTACAGACGTACAGTATGCAGGTGCACAGGCTGCATCATTCAACGGTGGAAACTTTATGGCTATCGCCGGTACTGAATGGAAGAGATATAAATATGATCCAGAGGTTGAAGGCTCTGTAAAAGAGGCTGACGGACAGATTATCCTTGACGCAAACGGTATGCCTACATACACAACTGCTTTGTCAGAGGTTGGTAATCGTGAGGCTAAATTCTCAGGCGGTTTCAACAACACCCTTACTTGGAAAAACTTCACATTTAACATGTTGTGGGAGTTCAGAGTAGGTGGGGACGTTATCAACGGAACAAAATATGCTATGACCGGCAGTGGTGTCAGCAAATTCTCAGGTGAAGTCCGTAACAAACCACTTACAGTAGCCGGTGTTGATGCAAGCGGAAATCCTGTAACCCATACATGGACTGCCGATGATACATACCTCTTCAATGGTGTACAAACAAGTGGTTATAACATTATTGAAAATTATTATACTTCTTATTATCCGAAGCAAACCTCAAACTATATTACAGACGTAAATCTGTTAAGACTTCGTACACTGTCTGTAATGTATGAACTTCCTAAGAGGTGGATGGAAAAGACTGGCTTCATTAAACGTGCTTCTATTTCAGCTTCTGCAAACAATCTTCTTCTCTTTACAAATTACGATGGAGATCCTGAGGTTGCAGCATCCGGTGCAGGTGTCGGAGGTTCATCTTCTGTTGGATTTGACTATTGTGGAGTACCTGCAACTACAGGTATGACATTCGGTCTAAATTTAACTTTCTAAAGTGTTTAAATGTTAAAATTTAGTAATATGAAATATATTAAATCAATAATTTCTGTGTGTGTCATTTGCATGACTACTCTTACACTGGTCTCTTGCAGCGATTGGCTCAATGTGAACACTGATCCGGAGAATCCATCTTCAGAAAGTGCTACATACCAAACTCGCTTGGCACATATTGAATTCTATACCAACTCAGCAACTCAGTTTGCTGCCTGGCGTTCAAGCATGTCCATGGGTGATTGGACTAGATACTACAATGGAAGTACATACTGGAATATGTCCTACTGGAATCCTCAAACAGGTGCTGTTACAACTCCTTATCAATGGTGGTTTGTAGGCGCTGCAAATAATATTTCCTATATGTATGACAAAGCTTTGGCCGCAGAAGCATGGCATTATGCCGGTGTAGCCAAGATTATCCGTGCATATGGTTTTATGTTGATGACTGACCTCTATGGTGAAATGCCTTATACAGATGCAGTCGGTGAAAACGCAACACCTTTTTATGACGATGGAAAGACCATTTACTTGGGTTGCTTGAATGAACTGAACGAAGGTCTTGAACTTTTGGCAAAACCTCAGGATGCTAAGCTTCCTTCTTTGGCAGAGGGTGACTATTGGAACAATGGTGATGTTGCCAAATGGATTAAATTCGGTAATCTGCTTAAAGCACGTTATTGCGTAAAACTTAGCAAGAAAGCTGATGGTAGCTATCTTGACGGTAAATATGACGCAGCAACAATTCTTGATGCCCTTTCAAAAGGTCCTCAGAGCAACGCAGATAACGCAATTATCTTCCATACAGATGACAATAGTACTACACATGACGTTCTCGGATGGAACGAACCTGTAGACTACTCTCCACTATATTCTGTTTGCGGTATGAATGCCGGTTATATGGTAACCGAGATGCTTTATAAAAACCTTACCAATTTCGCAGGCAGCGGCATTGAAGACCCACGTGCAGACAAGATTATCCCTTGGGCATATTCAGCAAAATCTGCAACTACTCCTGCAAACATTAAATGGAGTGGCAACTGGAGACGTTCTCTTGGAGTAGATATGGTTTCTAATTCAGCTCCTAACCTTAGCGGTGGACCGTTAAGGGCAGGTTATAACTCTACTAAACATTGGTGGATAAACTCAGAGTCTCAGGCTCGCCAGGGTGATACCGTTTATGTTGAGTGCACAAGCGAATCTAAAGGTTATGCTGCAAAAACCGACCTTCTTTACAGAAGAGACGGATCTGACGCTTCAAAGGAATCAGGCTCTTTCTATTCAAGGGTTTCTTCTCCTACATACCTCGGAACTTATGCAGAGGCTTGCTTTATCAAAGCTGAGGTTCTGTTCAACCAAGGTAATGCTCCTGGAGCTTTCACTGCATACAAAGAGGGTATCAAGGCTAGTATGGAACAGATGAATGTGACCCTCAATTCTTGGATTGCAGGTGATCCTAATCTTGCAGATTGTCCTTCATTTACTCCTATGAATCAGGCAGACATGGATAACTTCCTGAATAATGGTATCGGTACTGCAAGTAATCTTACTCTTGGTAAGATTCTTACTCAAAAACGTATTGCATTACAATTCTCTGTTGAGATCTGGAACGATATGCGTCGTTATGACTTCGACACTAATTTGTTCTTGAATTGGGGTATTCCTGCATATCATGATATTAATGCTACTGCTCTTAAGGGTATTCCTAATGGAAAGCAATATCGTCGTTGGCGTCAGTGCTCTCACGAGCTTAACTACAACGCCAAGAATCTGCAGGCTATAGGTCCTAATGTTCCGGGTGCAAATATGGCTCTGGATGCATGGAATGCTGCGGATGATGTTTGGACAATTAATGTATGGTGGGATTCTGATCAGCAGTAATCTCGTTTGCAAATAATATTTAATTCAGGGCGGTCAATTTGGCCGCCTTGTTTTTT
>JAQVBQ010000107.1 GCA_028690215.1 Bacteroidales bacterium
GGAGGAGGGAGAATCTGTCAACAGGAGAGGTTTCAAATTTCTCAGGACTTATCTTAAACCATATAGGAAATTTATTGTACAGCTGATTGCCGGGCTTCTTATAGGAAGCTTGTTACAGCTTATTCTCCCCTTCCTTACCCAGAGTATAGTAGATATAGGTATAGGCACACAAGATTTAGGCTTTATCTGGCTTGTACTGATCGCTCAGCTCATGCTGGCCATAAGCATGGCTTCAGTCGAGTTTATCAGGGGATGGATACTTTTACATATGGGTACGCGGATAAATATTTCGCTTATATCAGATTTTCTTACAAAGCTGATGAAGCTGCCCATAGGCTTTTTTGACACAAGAATGACAGGGGACCTTCTCCAGAGGATAGACGATCACAAACGTATTCAGAATTTTCTGACAGGATCCTCTCTGAGTGTCCTATTCTCGCTGTTCAATATCCTGATTTTCGGAGCAGTATTATTATACTACAGCCCAATAATATTTTTAATTTTTATTGTCGCTTCCGCCGCTTATATATTATGGGTGATGCTTTTTATGAAGAGAAGGAGGGAGTTGGACAATAAGGCATTTACACAAAATGCAGCCAATCAGAACTCTGTAATACAACTTATTACAGGAATGCAGGAGATAAAGCTGAACAGTTGTGAGCGACAGAAAAGATGGGAGTGGGAGAGGATACAGGCACGTCTGTACAGACTCAACATAAAGGGGCTTGCCCTCGGTCAATACCAGGAGGCAGGCGCCACACTGATAAATCAACTGAAGAACATTCTTATTACAGTATTTGCCGCAAGTTCTGTGCTCAACGGAGAGCTCACCTTAGGTATGATGCTTTCAGTTCAGTTTATTAATGGTCAGCTGAATGCACCTCTTCTTCAGGTTATTTCATTTCTGAAGGCATCTCAGGATGCTAAAATATCACTTGAGAGGCTTGCTGAGATTCATGATAAAAAAGAGGAGGAGAAAGATGGAGATAGTCATATCACTGAGATAGCAAGCGGAAAGCCCATCACGATAGAGAATCTCTCTTTTAAATATGAGGGAGCAGGATCTCCGATGGTTTTAAAAAATATAAACCTCTCCATTCCGAGTGGTAAGGTTACGGCGATAGTCGGTACAAGTGGCAGCGGCAAGACCACATTAGTAAAGCTGTTGTTAGGTTTTTATACTCCTCATGAGGGTACCATCAAGTATGGAGAGAACAATCTTTTCTCACTTAGTATGGAACGCTGGAGGGAGAAGTGTGGTGTGGTGATGCAGGATGGTTTTCTCTTTTCGGATACTATAGCCGGAAATATTGCCCCCGGAGTAGAATCGATTGATGTCCCAAGAATGGAGAAAGCTGTCGATATTGCTAACATAAGGGATTTTGTAGAGAGTCTGCCCCTCTCTTACAATACAAAAATAGGACAGGAGGGTCATGGACTGAGCCAGGGACAAAAACAGCGTCTGTTGATTGCCCGTGCAGTATATAAGGATCCTGAACTTATATTGTTTGATGAAGCTACAAACTCACTCGATGCAAACAATGAAAAGCAGATTATGAGTAATCTGGATGAGTTTTTTGTAGGCAGGACCGTTCTTGTTGTGGCGCACAGGCTAAGTACAGTCAAGAATGCCGATAATATTGTCGTATTGGACAAAGGGGTAATAACCGAATCGGGAACACATGGTGAGCTTATAGATAAAAAAGGGGCTTACTGGCAACTTGTAAAGAATCAATTATATGTCTGAAAAGAGGAAGATAGAGATAAGATCCGATGATGTCAATGAGATTCTCTCAAGGGCACCGGGGTGGACAGTGAGATGGGGAAACACGCTCATACTGGCCATTGTCTCTCTTTTGATTATTGGCAGCGCCCTCTTCAGATATCCGGACAAACTATCCGCTCCTATAACTGTAACTTCTGAAAACCTTCCTGCACAACTCATGGCGAAAACTACAGGAAGGGTTCAGGAGTTGTTTAAGAGCGACGGGGAGGTGGTATCTAAGGGAGATGTGATTGCCATGATTGAGAATTCTGCCTCTTTCACCGATTATATGAAATTGACGGATGCACTCGATTCTTTGCTGGGAAATGGTTTTCTGGCAGAAAATCTTGTTGTTGAGGATTTGCCGGTAAATCTTCAGTTGGGAGATATGCAGGATGCCTATAACCAGTTTCTTGGCAGGGCCAGAGAGTACGGAAATTTTATCAGACTAGACTATCACAGGAAGAAGTCAATACTGATAAAACGAGAGCTGGAAGCTCAACGCTCTATGATAAGACAATACAGCCGACAGATTGCAATATCATCTGAACAGGCCGATATCGCTTCCAGGAGGTATTCAAGGGACAGCCTCCTGTATGTTCAGAAAGTCATTTCTCAGTCTGACTTTGAAAGTAGCAAAGCGTCAAAACTTTCTGCAAGGCAGGATTATGAGGGTGCAAGGAAAAGTATGGAGGAACTCAGGCTCACAGCCCTTCAGAGTGAACAATCTCTTCTTGACCTCGAACTGGACAAGGATAAACAGAAGAGTAACCTGCTGTCCGGATTGTCAGGAGACATGGATTTGTTGAAAGCGGCATTAAGAAAGTGGGAACAGGACTATCTTCTGATTTCTCCGCTTGAAGGCAAACTCTCTTTTACCCGGTTTTGGCAGAAAAATCAAAACGTAACTGAAGGAGATATCGTCTTTACAATTGTGCCTGGACAGGATGCAAATATTAAGGGAAAAATATTCCTCCCTCTTGAGGGTGCAGGAAAAGTAAAAATTGGTCAAAAGGTTAATATCAAATTCGACAATTTCCCATATATGGAATTTGGTATGGTTGAAGTGAAGGTTCTGAGAGTCTCTTCTGTGCCGGCTCTTGTGGATAATAAACAGGTATATGTGGTAGATGTGCTTTTACCGCAGAGACTTGTGACAAATTACGGAAGAGAGCTTCCATTCTCCGAGGAGATGAGAGGTGTTGCGGAGATAATTACTGAGGAGCTGAGTATCCTTCAGAGAATAGTTTTTCCTGTGAGACACATATTAAAGAGTAGAACGTGATGAGTGTTACTGTTGTCATATTGCTTATTGGTTGTGCTTCTGCTGTATGTGCAAGCTTTATTGCCTCTTTATTGCACAAAGTCAAGTGGTTTTCAAACAGGAAGAAAAGCCCGTGGCAGGTACTCAACCTTGTATTTACTGCACTTTATCAGTATAACAATAAATTTTATAATCTTTTCCCTATGTTGAGGGAATTAATGACCTGCACACTATTTACAAGTCTTTGCTTTAAGTATCTAGTCGCACCAGAATGCTATACTGACCTGCGATGTATTGCTGGATCGTTTATGCTTGTAATTCTGCTTACTACGATTATTCATGTTTTTGTCTACAGTAAGTTATATGACCAGAGACTTGCTGTCTGAAGAATAATTTCTATCTTTGTAGCTATGAAAAAAGTGCTCAGACCGTCTTTAACGATTACGCTCCTTATATTCTATATAATGGCGAGTTTTGGCATTGGCGTCCATGAGTGCTCTGCAAGTGGAACAGTTTCCATCAGGGTTTTTGCATCTTCAAAAGATTGTGGCGCCATTCACACAATATGCAACTGCAAGCATCATCACCACGATGGTTTGGCAGAACATCAGCACCATTCTCAGAAATGTTGCCACACAACGATTCATCAGCTTACTCAGGATTATGATGTTTCTCACCATGATTTTAAGTTTAACCAGGTTAAGTTTTTTGATTTTATATCAAATAATATAGCATCGTTTTCAACAGGAGTCTCTTTGGATAATGCAAAACTGGCGTTATGCAAGAGTTTCACTCCACCACCTCTTATCAAAGAGCTAGATCCATATTCATACCACTCTCAGTGGCGATTGTAGAGATTCTATCGTTCCCCTATAGAAATCTTATACAATTTAATGAATATGAAAAAAACAATTTTATCAGTAATATTACTATATATTACCACATTCACTTTTGCACAGACAATTAATGGTGTCGTAAAGGTACAGCGCATAAGCGGAGATGTGGAACCATTGCCATATGCCTCGGTATACTGGCTCGAAGGAAAGCTCTCTTTGGAATCCGATGAAGAGGGTAAGTTTACAATTAAAAATAACAACGCACAGAAAGTATCCCTGATTGCAACCTATATTGGTTACTCAAAGGATACGGTAGTTCTTTCTCCGGGGGAGAAAAATGCAGAGTTTCTGCTCAAAGAGGGAAATAGCCTTGATGAGGTCAGAGTTGTCGGAAGACAAGAGGGCAACTATATATCGAAGATGACTCCTGTTAAGACTGAGGTAATCTCGGCAGCAGGGTTGTGCAAGATGGCATGCTGTAACCTGGCCGAGAGCTTTGAAAACTCCGCCAGTGTCACTGTTGGTTATGCCGATGCTATAACCGGCGCCAGACAAATAAAACTGCTCGGACTATCAGGCCAGTACACTCAGATGCTGGACGAGAACCGACCGGTGATGAGAGGTATTGCAGCCCCATTCGGTCTTTCATATATCCCGGGTCAATGGCTTGAGAGCATTCAGATTGCAAAGGGGCCATCTTCTGTGGTCAACGGCATAGAGGCTATAACAGGGCAGATTAATATGGAGCACAGGAAGCCGACAGCCGAACAACCTTTGTTTATTAATCTTTTCCTCAGTGACAAACTGAGAACCGAGGCAAATGTCGCCTCTTCACTTCAATTGAACCAAAAATGGAGTACAGTAATTCTTGGTCATATCTCTAGGGATTTTATGGATCACGATGGTAATGGTGACGGTTTCAAGGACGATCCTCTGACAACTCAGTTCAATCTCTCTAACCGCTGGCTTTATGCTCCGTCAAACGG
>JAQVBQ010000108.1 GCA_028690215.1 Bacteroidales bacterium
TTTAAGGGAAGAATGAACCTGATCGCCAATGATGAAACGTGGCAGCAGGCTTTTATCGAACGAGGCATGGCGATGGTACAACGGGACAAGAACCAACCTTCTGTCTTGGTTTGGTCCATGGGCAACGAGTGTGGCGGGAACGCTGGAGAAGGTGTACACAGCAATTTCTTCGCCCTCGCCGATTCGATCCGCAAGACAGATCCGAGCCGTCCGGTGCATTATGAGGGACATGGTACCGATTTTGACATCATCGCTTTTATGTATTGCGGCATTGATAATCTGAAACGCAGCTATGACACCTGGCCGGAGAAGCCGATTATCTTGTGCGAATATGTGCACGCCATGGGCAACAGTGGCGGTGGTATCAAAGATTACTGGGAGACTTTCTACGAATATGACCGTATGCAAGGTGCCTTTGTGTGGGACTGGGTAGATCAGGGTCTGCGCACGACCAAAAACGGAAAGACTTTCCTGGGGAATGGTTGGGATCATGGAGCCGGAGATTATACCGACGGTGACTTCTGCTTCAACGGACTTGTTTCTGCCGATCGCACTGCTCACGGCGAACTCAACGAGATTAAGGTTGCTTACCAGCCGTTTGTTGTCACTCCGGTGGATATTAAAAACGGTATTGTCAACATCAGCAACAAACTGAGCTTTACCAACCTTTCGGTGTATGACTGTGTATGGGAACTGCAACGCGAAGGGGAAGTAATCGAATCGGGTCACATGACGCTGGACGCCAAACCTATGCAAGACGATAACTTCCGTATTCCTTTTACCACTTCCAAAGTAGATGAACAGGGAGCGTATTTCCTCAACATCCGTCTTTTGCAGAATGAAGAGACTACGTGGGCAAAGAAAGGCCATGAAGTAGCTTATACCCAACTGGTCGTTACCCCTCAACTAGCCAAACAGCTTGCCAGAGTGGATACCAAAAAACTACTCAAAGCAACACATGAAGCGGGCATGATACGTGTAAATGCCGGCAGTGTGACGTATGGCTTTGACAAGAAAACAGGTACGCTTGCCTCGGTGATGAGCAACGGCAAGGAGATGATGGCCAAACCATCCAAACCAAACTTTGCACGTCCGACGACATGCAACGAGAGAAGACACTTTGCCAATTGGGAGAAAGATGGATTCTGGAACGTCACTCCAACGCTGATCAACATGAAAGTGCTGACCGAAGGTGTCGAACCTTTGAAAATTGTTTCCACCCTTTCTTTGAGTGGCAATACCAACATCAACGTGCTCTATGCGATCTACTCCAATGGCGAGTTGCAGATGACCACCATTGTCAATCCGGACAAAGAGTCGTTTATCGGCAAGATCGGATGGCAATTCTATCTGAAAGGCGACATGGATAATCTCAACTGGTTGGGCAATGAACTGGAGACCTATTGCGATCGCAACTTGGCCGGACTGGTGCAAAATAATCTCAACAAGAAAGTATCTGACCTTCGGGTAGAATATGAATTTCCGCAAGAAAACGGAAACCGGTTCAACACCCGTTGGGTCACATTGACCAATGGAACGAAGGCCGGACTCTTTGCTGATTCCGACAAGCCGTTTGACTTTAACGCTTATCCTTATGACGATGTCCAGATGCATGCTGCAGGACACTTGTGTTTTCTGGAAAAGCAAGATTATATCACGTTCAACCTCGACTTTGAAAACCAGGGGGTAGGTACCGCAGCTTGTGGTCCGGATGTATTGGAACAATACCGCGTTCTCCTTCGGAAAGTAAAATACACCTTCCGCCTCCGTCCGGTGGATCTCAGCATGGATAAACCCGCGATGATCTATAAGAGTTGGAAGACTCCCGCTCCCTTCAACGTATCAGTGGGCGAAACAGGTGCTCAGCAAGAGATGATTCCTATCAATGAGAAAATAGTCTTGCAAAACATGTTTAGCAACAAAGTGCTGACAGTCGATGAAAACAATCAGGTGGTGCAATGGGAAAAGGATGTGAATAAAGTGCAGACGTTCCGCATCGAACCAACGAGCTTCGGCATCTTCCGCATCATCGAACCGGAAAGCAAGAAGGTGCTCGGATTGCGTCAGCGTAGCCGCGAAGATGGTATGGACATCCAGTTGCAGGAATATGAAGGCGGAGACTATCAACTCTGGACCATCTCCGGCAAAGGCGGTATTCAGATCATCAACAAATGGTCGAAGAAACCGATAGATATCAGTCGCCGCTCACGCAACGATGGCGCCAAACTGGTAGTCATGAGCGAAGCAGGAGAAGTCAGCCAGAACTGGACAGTCTACAAACAAAACAGTGCGAAGGCCAAACCGGCGACTGTTTCTGTAAGCATGGCGGCAAACTACGGCTTTGAAGAGTCCGGCAGCGGCATTCCCGGATGGAACGTGCTCGCGCTGACCGGCAATGACAATATCGCAACCGTTGAAAACAACGGATACGACGGTTCATCGAGTTACATGAAGCTACATTCTGACTCAGAATATCGTGGATACGTATATCAGCGCATCAATGGTTTGCAAGACGGCATGTATGAGATCAGCGCAATGGTACGCTCTTCCGGCGGACAGAGCGAATGTTTCTTCACAGCCTTCTCACCCAACTTCAAGAGTGTACGGACAGAGATACCTGCCACCTCAGCCTGGAAGAAAGTCACCCTCTCCGTTCAGGTGATCAATGGGAAGTGCGAGATTGGATTCTTCACGACATCCTCCGCCAAGAAATGGCTTGCGGTGGACAATGTAATCATGAAAGCGGCGAAGAGATAAGCGCTGTAGAGATTGCTTTCGAAGAATAATCCGGGCCGGACTGATATAGAAACTATCAGTTCGGCCCGGATTACTTATTATAGCAAAAAGAGAACAAGAATATTGTCACCACACGGCTTATGTAGCTGGAATGGGCCAATTAACTAAGATTCTAAGGTTTCGTATAATATCATAAATATTCAATCTGATTGAATAACATATCAATAAACCTCCATTGTCCTCCTGTATCACCAAAAACCAAAATTTCATTATTTAATCCTTGATAAATAAATCGCAATGAAATCTGTTTGCTATACTGCATATTCTCATATTCAATTGACAAATCCAAAGACACTTCTGTTATTACAGGAGAACAATCAACTACCTTGATAATTTTATAGTCCGTCAGCCTTTTCCCTTCAAATACTTTTCGAATTGTACCTGCTTCATTTTTATCGTTTAATGGCTCCTTGGAAAAGTGATGTAATTGTTTATTCAAGTTTCGCAAGTTAATGAGATATGTTGACATGATGGCATAAAAAAGGCATAGGAGTTTCTGTATGTTGCAGAAAATGAGTAAATTTAAAGTGCAAACTAAAATTAATACTCGCCCCTATGCTTATGCACAAAGTTACAACATTCCTCTCAGAGATCAGCATCTTTTTCCGGGAAAATGATTCCCATAAAGCCATGTATACCATTATGGATGTGATTAAAGGGTTAAAAATGACAGAGCTATCCCTCTTTGGGACAAAGAGCAAATGCAACCATGTATATACATTGCTGCAAGTGTTCCATACTCTATTGATGTATCCTTGTTTCATAATTCGTAATCCTTTCAATTTTCATAGTTCTTCCTTAAGCCATGTTCTGCATTGCCAGAAAGATGTATTCTATCGGTTTATGAGTAATCCTCAGATAGACTGGCGCAAACTTCTTTATAACCTGAACATTCAATTGTGGAATAAGATAAGAGTCCGCACAGACCATAAGGAAGGCACTACCTGTCTGATAGTTGATGATACGGACTATCCCAAGGCCGGAAGGCGCATTGAAAACATCGGAAGAGTTTACTCCCACGTTCATAACAAGTGTATTCTTGGTTTCAAAGCTCTGTTTCTTGCCATTACCGACGGTACGAGCCAGATGATCCTTGATTTCGCTATTCTTGGTGAAAAGGGAAAGAAGGGGAATTATGGCATGAGCGACAGGGAGCTTCAACAACGCTTTACCAAAGAACGGGATAAGGATTCCGCCCTGCAGGAACGGCTCAATGAATACTATCAGAAGAAAACAGACTTGATGATAAGCATGATCAGAAGAGCCATCCGAAAAAACATTAGATTTCGCTACGTACTGGCTGACAGTTGGTTTGCTTGTAAGGATATTATCCGTTTCATCCGCTCCCGCCATATCAAATGTGATTATCTGGGTATGATTAAGGTTGGAGAGAATGGAAAAACCAAGTATGGTTTTGAACGGAAAGACTTTACGGCTCCTGCATTGATAAAGCTTCTTACCCAAAGAAAACAGAAAAAGTACAGTCGCAAATTGCGCTGTTACTACATCACCGTTGATGTGGTCTTTGCCGATACCTCTGTCAGACTCTTCTTTGTCCGTCGTAGCAAGAACGGAGCATGGAATGGGCTTATGACAACCAATACCAAACTGGAATTCTTTGAAGCATACAAAATTTACTCCCAAAGATGGTCTCTGGAGGTCATTTTCAAGGAGGCCAAAGGGATGCTTGGATTGGGAAAATGTCAGGCCAACAACTTTGCTTCGCAGATTGCCTCCACTTCTTTGGTTGCTTTGCAATACAACATCCTTTCGGTTGTAAAGAGGTTTACAGCATACGAAACGATGGGGAAACTTTTTCAAGACATAACCAAAGACTCTTTGGAACTCTCGGTTACTGACAGAATATGGGGAGCCCTTCAGGAGATTGTTATAGCTATAGCGAACCTCTTCGGATTACTCGATGAGGAAATATACGATGCTATTATCAACAGATCTGAGGAGCTGGGCCATATATGCGATATTTACAAATTAAAACTGGCAAGTTGAACTTGCGAAACATGAAT
>JAQVBQ010000109.1 GCA_028690215.1 Bacteroidales bacterium
TGGGTATAGATAACGTAATGGCGTTGAGGGGAGATTCACTCAAAAACGAGACCTACTTTGTGCCGGAAAGAAATGGAAACAGATATGCGACTGAACTTGTCTCACAGATTTCGGACATGAACAAGGGGATATATCTGGACAAGGAGCTTCTCGATACTGCTCCGACAAATTTCTGTATCGGAGTGGCGGGTTATCCGGAAAAACACATGGAGGCACCGAGTCTTGAGAGTGACATACATTTTCTCAAGGAGAAGGTCCGTAATGGTGCTGATTATATAATCACGCAGATGTTCTATGACAACAGGAAGTATTTTGATTTTGTGGATAAGTGCAGGGAAGAGGGGATTACTGTTCCGATTATACCAGGGATCAAGCCTATTGCGACAAAGAAACAACTTAACCTGATTCCTTTGCGATTTAAGGTTGACCTTCCTGACGAGTTGGTCAAGATGATAGTAAAGACCAAAAACGATGAGGCAGTCAAGCAGATAGGCATAGAGTGGTGCACTGAGCAATGCCGGGAGTTGATGAAGGCTAGGGTGCCTGTTATACATTTTTATGCTACAGGCCGGACAGAGAATGTACGTGAAGTTATGTCGAAGATACAATAGGTATCGAAAAACAGAACCTTGTACCGGAAGTGTATTCCGGGTCAATCCAGATTCTGCCGCCGAATCTTTTGACTATCTGAGAGCAAATAGCAAGACCAAGACCGGTTCCTTGAGTGAACTCATTGAGTTTGCCGAACCGCTGAAAGACACTCTCGTGTTTTTCTTTTGGTATTCCACATCCTGTGTCAGTTACCGAAAAGACAACCTCTTTGTTTTTATCATCAACCACATATTTTAAAGTTATTGATCCCTTCTCTGTGAATTTATTTGCGTTTGTGGCCAGGTTGATTAATACTTGTGTCAGCCTCTGAGGGTCAGTAACAATATGATAACTCTTACATTCAGGATCTACAATGTAATCTATCTGAGGTTTACTCTGATGCTTGATTGTATTGAGGACCTGGTTGCAGATTGAGAGTATGTCTGTATTATGATAGACAAATTTAATCTGATCAGTTTCAAGTCTCGATATATCAAGAATGTCACTTATTAGCGTAAGGAGAATATCGGAATTTTTAGAAATGAAATTGTTGTAACGAATCTTCTCTTCCGGATCCGGGTCTTCTGTGCATAGCAGGTTTGAGAATCCTACAATTGCATTGAGAGGCGTTCTTATTTCATGACTCATGTTTGCAAGGAAAGCACTTTTCAGATTATCCGACTCTTCTGCCCGCTCTTTTGCCTCAATCAGCTCTACCTCATGTTCGAGAAGTTTAATCCTTAGCTTTTTGTTCCGGGAGTGAAAAACAAGGAGTGTAACAGCCAGCAATAACATACCGAAAGATATTATTGACAGAACCATTGCGAAGGTCCTGTACTGTCTTACTCTCGGATCTTCATTTTGTATAATAATGCTTTCCTGTGGCAACATGCTCTCTTTGATGCCGAATTTCTCGAGCATGGCCTTGTCAAACTTATATTCACACCGGCCGGTTATAAACTTCACAGAATCCCGGAATCCTTTGTAATAATTTGTAATCTGACTAAAAACAATATCAGCATGTGCCCCGTATATCGGGATGTACCCGCCTACTGCCACCGTGCCGAATCCTGTGCTTGATATCGTAAAAAAGGGAACTTTAGGATTTGCTGCTTCAAGTTTTGTCAGAGAGGTGTTGGTCAGTCCAATACCATCTTTATTCGCTCTCCATGTCCCTAAAAGTACTACGCTGTTTGGAGGGAGTTTTTTCATAATATCCTCCGCCTCATTTATGGTCAGACTCCTCCCATCAAGCAGTGTCAGCCTTATTCCCGGATAGTCTTTCAACTCCTTCCTTATCAACGCCTGAAGCGAAACACCTCCATATGTATTATCTGATACAAATACGATATTGTTGGTCTGGGGGTATATCTTCTTGATAATGCGGATGTTCTCAATTACATTGTATTGAATAAGGTACCCTCCGCCAAGTCCTAATGTAGAGGCTTTTGCAGTAGTGTTTATTGATTCCGGAAACCAGTCATAACCAACCGAGTCTTTAGGAAGCTCAATTCCGTTTACTGATGTGAAAGCTGAAAAGAATGGTACATTCTCCGGGATGGAGTCTTGCTGAATAAAAGCAGCCCAGGCTTCTTGTCCAAGTAGGATAATGGCTTTCAGACGTGTATTCCGGAATTTTTTAAGAACATTGGCCATCTGATTTTTCCAGAGGAAAGACTCCTCACTGAAGCTTTTACAACCAAGATCTTCAATAATGATTTCAGCTTTAGGGTCCATTCCTGTCACACTGTTCTCAATATTCATAATAAAGTCGGACATCCTCTGTGTGTCTGGATTATAGGAAGATATCAGAAGATAAACTCCGGGACCCTTATCTTTTACCCCTTCAGCTCCGGCGAGCAGGGGAAATAAAGTAAATATAATAAGCAGGAATCTTTTTATCATTGCGGGATCTCCTTTTTCTTTGAAAATGACAGGCTCAGCAGAGAGATAAATCCGCAGATCAACATAGTCAATGCCTGGGATTCGTGAGATATTGTGGCAAAAATAATACCTGTCGTATGTGATATCCCATATACGGATGTGAGAGCAAGAGTTGTTACAAAGTGGTACGCACCAATGCCACCCTGTACCGGCACTAACCAGCCCAGACTACCAACAACCATAAGGAAAAGAGCATCTTTCATTCCAAGTGAGCTAACCTGATCAAAAGCGTATATGGTGGTGAGACTCATAAGCCAGTAACAGAACCAAAGCATAATTGTCAGCCAGATGAAAAGCCATTTTTGTTTCATGCGGAAACCGGAAGTGAGGCCATCAGCCAATCCTTTAATGATTTTATTCAATTTTTTGAATATTGGATGCCTCTCTCGATATTTCAGTACAATGTATATGAATAGGACAAATGCAAGCACAACCGCTGCTACTATAATAAACAGATTGGCAGAGAGACGGCCTTGAAGTGTGCTCAATATCTCCCTGTTAATAAATGTTCCGAATCTTTCCCAAGAGATTAGAATGACAGAGATAAGCACCACAATCAATGAGAGCAGGTCGATACTTCTTTCAAGGACAACGGTTCCTGCAACAGATTCGATTGGAATCTTGCATCTTCCGGCGATAACCCCGCATCGGGCAAGTTCCCCTGCACGCGGAACGGCAAAATTTGTCAGATATCCTACATTGATCCCATCCCAGGAATCTTTAAGCCTGATGGGCTGACCCAGAGGAAGCATAATCAGACGACCCCTGACAGCTCTTATCAGAAAGGCGACAACACTTATTGCCATTGAGGCAATAATCCACCAATAGTTTGCACTCTTTAACCCATTCAGGAACTCGGGCCATTTGACTCCTCGGAAGGAGAACCACAGCAAGAGACCAGCAAGTGCCAATAACAGCACATATTTTAGGGCAGAGTATAAACTTTTCATCTATGTCAGCAGCTTGTTCGTGTCGGAATCAGGAAATATAACTTTAGGCTTGAATGTAAGTGCCTCCTCGGGAGACATATGAGCATAAGCCATAATAATTACAAGGTCATTTACAGAAAACTTATGGGCAGCAGCTCCGTTGATACCGATCTTGCCACTTCCTCTCTCCCCTTTAATCACGTATGTTTCAATCCTCTCCCCATTGTTTATATTCACAACAGCCACCTTCTCATTGGCATAAAGACCGGCTGCATCTGCAAGGTCGGCATCTATGGTTATGCTTCCGATGTAATTGAGGTTTGCCTCTGTTACACGCGCCCTGTGAATCTTTGATTTCATTATCTCGAGTTGCATCTTACTTCAATTTAATATTGTCTATGAGTCTAATCTCCCCTGCGAACACTGCTGCCCACATCTGTATCTCTTCAGCCTCATCCCAGGAGGTAACAGGCTGCAAAGTTAACGAATTTACAATTTCCACATACTCTGTATTCATCTGTGGTGTCTTATTTATCTCTTTGATTGTAATACCAATCAGTTCTGCAGGCGTCAGCTCCCTCTGTCCTGCAAGCCCTACAGCGTTTGTCAGGGCTTTATATATGGCAGGGGCCGCCTTTCTCTGCTCAGGATTCAGAAGCGTATTTCTGGAACTCATGGCAAGACCGTCCCCCTCTCTGAATATCGGGCATGGAATAATCTCCAACGGATATCCCAGTTTTTTCGTGAAATATTTAATAATGGCCAGTTGCTGAAAATCCTTCTCCCCAAAAAATGCATAAGTGGGTTTTGTGAGATCAAACAAGCGGGTAACAACCTTTGCCACCCCATTGAAATGTCCTGGCCTGCGGGGGCCCTCCCCGACAGAATCCAACCCGCCCAGATCAAACTCTCTGGTATCTGGCTCAGGATATATGTCTTCAACAGAAGGGATGAATACTATAGTAGTGTTGGCATCCTCAAGCATCCTGCAATCTGCCTCTACTGTCCTCGGATATCTTCTCAGATCATCGGGATTGTTGAACTGCACAGGATTGACAAAAATAGTTACAATTACAGTGTCGGTATATTTAAAAGCGGTTTTTACCAATGAAATGTGCCCTTGGTGAAGTGCACCCATTGTTGGGACGAGTCCGATTTTGCAATCATTTGATAATGAGCTTATTGCTTGCTCTAAATCGGACAGGGAGCTGCATATGATCATTTGCTGTTATTTTTTTGCAAACCTACAAAAAAAATAGAACTTTGCTTTATGAAATCAATATTAGGAATAGGCAACGCCTTAACAGACATTCTGGCACTTTTGGACACTGATAACCTATTGGAAATTTACCA
>JAQVBQ010000031.1 GCA_028690215.1 Bacteroidales bacterium
CAATATGGAAAAATAACCCAATAAAAGAGAGAAGCCATGAAAAATAGCATACTTACAAGTTTTCTCATTATACTTTTGCTTGGCTCATGTCAGAAAGCAGAGGAGATGAAGTTTGTCGGAGAGACCTGCGCGGTTTTCGGCACAAGTTCAGATACACTAAAACACATTGTTTACTCTTTCCTTGAACACCCTGAGGCATCAGGAGTCGACACAATTCTTCTTCCGGTGAGGATCATGGGAAACAGAGCCCCTTATGACAGGGTAATCACATTGTCGGTTGTTGATTCAAAGAGTACAGCGATTAAAGAGACTCATTACAAAGCATTGGAGAATGAATATGTAATGCCTGCAGACTCAGGCCTGGTCTATATTCCGTTAATAGTTAGAAATACCGATCCTAACCTGAGCCTTGAACCTGTAAAACTGGCTCTGAAAATTGAGGCTAACTCCGATTTCGGGTCATATCCTGAAATGCAGTCAACCATTGTGACATTTTCAAACACAATAAAAAAACCGGCATGGTGGGACTACTGGCAAGCAAGTCAGAGTTCATTCCCTAAATTCTCGGTAACAGCTTATGGACTGGTTACAAAGGTTACCGGAAGAACTGAATTCGAGACTTCCGCAGGAGGAAATATGTCAATGTTTTATATCTCTGTCTACTCCATGCTGAATGTTTGGACTCCGTTTTTCAATGCAGCCACCTCAGGTGTGCAGACACTCAGAACATGGATGGAGGGTCATCCCGGCTGGGTGCTGGTTAAACACACAAGTGATGAATACTACGATTTTTACCAGGAGCTTTATACCTCAGCGAAGTATAAATACGGTCCTGTCTCTGCAGGCTCATCCGTTTTTGGATTCTTTGACGAGAACGGAGAGGTAGTATCAAAATAAACAACAGAATAAGATACAGTTATGAAAAATATATATTTAATATTGATTGCAGCTTTAGTACTCTCCGTAAACTCCTGTACCATTGAGGATCATGGCAATTACGACTATGTGGAGGTTCCGAAGCCGGTTGTTGCAAATCTTGATGATGAATACAATGTTCTTCTGGGTGAAAAGCTAACTGTCACACCTACAGTAACTATTGAGGGTAAGGCCGATTTCAGCTTTCATTGGAAAGTTCTTCTCTCAAACGGTTATATTGAGTCTGACGGACCATCACTGAACTTCTCTCCGACAGCAGAGGTAGGATCCTGGTCTGCAAAGCTGATTCTTACAAACAACGTAAACGGGGCAAAATACATCTATCCGTTTAAAATAAACACAACAACCGTTTTCAGCCGTGGCGTCATGGTTCTCAGCAACGAAGGCGGAGTTGCAAGACTCTCATTCGTTAAACCGGACAACAGTGTAATGCCAAGAATTTACAAAACCATGAACGGCAAAGATCTTCCAAACTCTCCGCTACAACTTGTGGCTGCCAACTTCTGGTGGGGCATGCAGTTCTATTGGATTCTATGTGGTGAAGGTGAAGATCCAGGGATGAAGCTTGATCCTAACACCCTTAGTGTAATGCGCACAGTAAGGGAAAACTTTATAGTACCAAGTTCCACTCCTATAACATTCGGTTTCCAGCATCAAAGGTCAAACGGTTCGGCTCTTATAGGCATTATGAACGGCAAGCTTGCACAGACCTATGCTCTGGGCTATCCGCTCTCTGATCCTTACGGAATGTGGGGGGATGGTTACCTTGTAAAGGGTGATGGTGCCTACAAGATGGGAAACTCGTTTATCTATGTTGATTACCAATATATGTACGGATATGACGAAGCCGGAAAGAAACTGATAAGGTTTGACCCGGACGGTACCTGGGTAGGAGATTCGTATGATGTATCATCCCCTGCAGCCGGCCAGACATTGGCGTTTGATCCAAAAAACATGGGTATGACAAAGGTTCTTTATATGTGTCTGATTGGTACAACACATTTCGCCTTTTGCCAGGATGCAAGTGGTACTGTCTTTGAATTCCAGTTTTCAAGAGTTCCTGCAGCCAGGGATATCATAACACCGCTGATTAAGAGACAGTTTGTGGGTTCGTCGATAGTCAAAGCTGACTCAAAATGGTTGTCATCCGTTACCAATGAATTTTATATCTCTTCAGGTGACAAGATATACAAATACAACAGGATAACACAGGATCTTGCAGCACTTACCGCCAACTTCAATTCTGAGCAGATAACCATGATGGAGTTTGCTGACGACAACACTCTTCTAGTGGGAGTTCAAACCGGAAAGATATATTTTGTGGATATTACACTCGGAGTAAACGGTGTAATCATACCATCCAGGACAATAACAAGTATCCCCGGTGCTCCTGTGGATGCATACATAAGACAATACTAAAATGAAAAAGAGAGCCTATTTATTAATTATATTCACATTAGCCCTCTCAATCCAGTTAAACGGACAGGGGAAAAGTGGCTTTAAAATAACCGGGTCAATTCCCGGATTACCGGATTCAGATATCTTCCTTGCCTATATGGTGGGAGGAAAACAGGTGACCGACACTGTAGCAGTAAAAGGAGGGGAGTTCACATTTAAAGGGTCAATCGAATACCCTAGCGTCTCCATGTTGTTTAATTCCAACTACAGTGTACAGCGGCTATTCCTACTGGACAATTCGCTTATTGAGATGAAAGGGGTATATGGACCTCCGGCAAAGATCAGTGTTTTCGGTGCCAAGAATCAGGCAGAGTTTGAGGAGCTCGAGAAACAGGTTCAGGACAACAGAAGTGCCGTTATAGCAGCTTCAGAAAGAGGAGACAAAAAGCTTTCGGACTCGCTCTATAAGTATGAGGAGCGCATAATACTCAATTTTGTAAAGAGCCATCCTGACAGCTACTACAGTGCCAATCAGCTATACTACCATTCATCGGAAGGAAATCTGGAAGAGGTAGCCGCTTTGTATAATAACTTCACCGATAGGGTAAAAAACTCGTCGGATGGAAAAAATGTGGCTGAAAGGATTGCAACCCTAAAATTGGTTAAGGTTGGCCTGAATGCCCTTGATTTTACCCAAAAAGACACTTTAGGCAGAGATATACACCTTTCAGACTATAAGGGTAAATATGTTCTCCTTGAATTCTGGGCAAGCTGGTGTGGCCCGTGTCGTGCAGAGGGACCGAATATCTACAAGGCATATCAGAAATTCAAAGACTCGGGGCTTATTATACTTGCAGTATCTCTTGACAAAGACGCAACTCAGTGGAAAAAGGCTATTGTAAAGGATAACCTGCCATGGATACATGTGTCGGATCTAAAATACTATAAGAACGAAGTGGCGGAACTGTACGGTGTGCATGCAATCCCGGCAAACTTCCTTATCTCACCGGAAGGAAAGATAATCGCTAAAGACCTAAGGGGAGAAAAGCTCCACGAGGTATTGGGACAGATTTTTAAATGAATGGCAGTTATTAAAGTTTAGGTTAAGTTAGGTAGAATTTATTGTCATTCGGCGAGGAGGCATGAAACAACGTTTCAGGCCTCCTCTTTTTTAGTGGCACTGATTTTTTGATTTCATTCATCTGTGAAGGGATAAGGGAGGCAGTGGCGGTAGGGCTGTTGCTTGCCTAAGCATTTCCAATCAAAATGCTAACTCGCCTTCGGCTCAGACAGACGCATTTTGCTAATAAATGCTGTCGGCGCAACATTTCGCCCTACCGCCAACGCCCCCCCCCTATTCCTTCAGAGATTCAGAATTGCCAAAGTCCCCACTTTATCTATCAACTGCTGCTTTGTCAGTAATTTGTCTGAAAGTAACAGATGGTGTAAATAGGAATGCCCCCAAATAAAGGGCTGTAAGAAGTTTTTGTTAAAAAGTGTAATTATATCGCTGCAATATTATGTGTGTCAAACAGGGAAAAGCCTGATTAATAAAGAAATATATTTTTAAATATAAAGATATATTTTTAAATTCACTCCCGGAATCAATTATAATATAATGACTTGCGCAAGCGATTTCAGTATTTTGATTCAAAGCGGTTCATATATCGGGTCTATTTATTCGTTGAAAACCCATAACATGAAAAAAATATTTACTCTTTTAGCGTTACTTACTCTATTATCATCAGGGGTATACGCACAGAACACTGACTCTTTAAGGGTGCGCTATGACTATTTCTCTCAGTACCTCTCTCCGGAGAAATTGTACCTTCATATAGACAGAAACATTTTTACCCCGGGTGAGACAATATGGTTCAAGGGGTATCTGGAAAACAAGTCCTATCAATCGGTGATGCCGACCAGCAATTATGTCTATGTCGAGCTTCTGAGGGATACGGTTATCTCAAGGGTTTTGCTGAAGAACTCTGAAGAGGGTTTCGCCGGACAAATGGTTTTGCCTGACGATATTGCCCTTGGTGAGTATATCCTTCGTGGATACACGAATTGGAACAAGAATCTGCCTGCCGAATACATGTTCTATTCCAAAATCCATGTCGTAGGTTCCGAAGGGATTTCAGTAAAAGATGCAACCAAGAAAAAGCCAGATCTGAAAATTGATTTTTACCCTGAGAGCGGGCGCTATTTTGCCGGGACTATGACCACCATGGCTTTCAAGACCAATTACAGCAACCTCAAAGGCATAATAAAGAACAGTAAAGGAGAAAAGGTTGCCGATTTTTGCACAGAACATGATGGCATGGGAAGATTTATATTTTTACCGGCAGAGGGAGAGCGCTACTATGCTGAAATATCATCGGATGTAAAAAACGATAATAAATATGCACTTCCGGAACCATCCGGCGAGGGAGGCATGATCAACATCCGGTACAAGGATGAGGAGATAATAATTCACTCATTTTTATTGAAAGGGACAGCTTTGCTAATCCTCCACAACGGATCTGAAATCTACTATTGCGAATCTGTAAGCGCCGGTTCCAATATTGTAAGAGTTGCGGAAAAGGGTCTTGCAAAAGGCATAAACCACGCACTACTCATGTCGCCGGAAGGAGAGATATTGGCAGAGAGGCTGTTCTTCATTTATGAGAATGATAATGTTGGGATTGATCTGAAGCTTGATAAGGGTCAATACAAAACAAGGGAGAGGGTTGTTGTAAATACAACGCTGAAAGACTCAACCGGGCAACCAGTTGCAGGAGAGTTTTCCGTATCTGTGATTGACGGGAATTTCAAACTCTTTTCACAGGAGGAGAGCATCGATTCATATATGCTAATTTCCAGCGAGCTGAAAGGAAAGATCAATGATCCCGGTTTCTATTTTAACAGGCTGATTCCGCTTAAAGAGAGAAAGGGCGCTGTCGATCTTCTGATGATGGTTCAGGGGTGGAGGTACTATGACATGGAGAATTTATATAGTCACAGTCCTCAAGTTAAGTATGGGAAAGAGTACACTCAATCAATATCAGGGTCTGTCGAAGGCTTTATGGGCCGAAGAGCCAATGGATTCTCAATAAATTTATTTGCGCCGGAGAGCGGGTTAAGTTATAGGAAAGACTTCGAAGGCTGTGATTATTACATAGACAGTCTTGATTTCCCCGACGGTGTCTCATTTTTTCTACAGGCAAACAGTAGGGTTGGTAAAAAAAGGTTTATAACTAATATTGAGAACGATATATTTGCTCCTCGCTATACATATAACAAACTCTATAGCACACCCATAAATAGTATAAGTGAAGAAGAAACCGGAAGAGGATCCGGCATAGGAAAATTAAATATATTTCCGATTATTGACAATGACTCCATAAAAAGCATACAATTAAGTGAGGCCGTTGTCACAGCGAGTGCATATTATAGACCAAGGCATAATCCTTCACCTTACGGGCAACCTTTTGAACGTACGAATGTAAAAGTAAGAGAAGAACTCAAAAAGGATGATTTTAAGGAGATTCAGGACTATATAGTTCAGAACTACCCTGGTTTTTTTAAAATGGGTGATAAAATTTTAAGCAGACGAAGCGGAAGCATAAATCAAAAATTGGGACAGACAGCAAGTTCTCATTCGGAACCTGTTTTATATGTAGATGGGACAAAATGGTCGACAGATCAATTAATCGGTATGAATGTGAGTGATGTTGAAACACTGATAGTATTGAAAGGAAATGATGGAGTGCTATACAAATCTGTGTGGGGTGTTATTCTTATATCGATGCGCAGAGGTGATTCCGAAATAGATAAGCAAGAAATAAAATCAAACGGGATTATAATAAAACCGCTAGGCTGGCAAAAACCAACCAGATTCTACTCTCCAGTTTATGACACCGAGGAGTTGTATAACAATCCGAAACCTGATTATAGGACAACTCTTTATTGGAATCCTTCAATTAAAACCGACAGGAACGGAATCGCCACATTTGAGTTCTACACCTCTGACTACACCAATCCGTTTGTCATAAGAATCGAAGGGAAAACAGATGATGGACGATATTTTAGTGGCACTGTTTTTTCTAATTGAGTGATATATAATGTAAAACGATTTTTATTATTAGCTACTTTTTATCTTGTTGTTTTGTAAAGCAGGCTTTATTTGATAATTAGAAAAATCAGTGCCACTAATAAAAACTAATAAAAATATAAGACTCGACAATTTATTCACTGATGCCGCTGACAAATTAGTGTAGAAATAACGAATCAGGGCATTCAGCCGGAGGGAGAGAAACGACTGAGGATGGACAGCCCTGAGACGTTATTTCTACACAGTCTAAAAGCGGCTATCGGGAACAAATTAAGAGAAACCGGCGCCCTTAAGACTTTTGGCTGAGTAAAGAATAATAATTATTATCCAAATTGTTATCTTTGCCACAATATTGAAAACAGACAAAAAATGTACAGGACACACACTTGCGGGGAGTTACGCATAAATAATGTAGGTGAGCAGGTTACGCTTGCCGGTTGGGTTCAGAGAATCAGAAAAATGGGAGGGATGAGCTTCATTGACCTGCGCGACAGGTACGGCATAACTCAGTTGACAATTGACGAGAGCGCCTCTAAGGATCTAAACGCAGCTGCAGAGAAGTTGGGACGTGAATTCGTTATTCAGGCAAAAGGTGTAGTTACTGAAAGAAGCAGCAAGAATTCCAAGATTCCCACAGGAGATATAGAGATAAAACTATCGGCAATCAATGTATTGAATGCCGCAATGACACCGCCGTTCACAATTGAGGACGAGAGTGACGGAGGAGAGGAGCTGCGTGCCAAGTATCGTTATCTTGACCTTCGCCGTAATCCTCTTAAAAAAGCGCTTGAGCTCAGACACAGACTGGCTCAGGAGGCAAGAAATTACCTCGACGGGCAGGGATTCATGGAGATTGAGACTCCGTATCTGATCAAGTCTACACCTGAGGGGGCACGTGACTTTGTGGTTCCTTCAAGAATGAATCCGGGACAGTTCTATGCACTTCCGCAAAGCCCGCAGCAACAGAAGCAGCTTCTGATGGTTGCAGGTTATGACAAATATTTCCAGATAGTACGTTGTTTCCGTGACGAGGACCTGCGTGCAGACAGACAGCCTGAATTCACACAGATTGACTGTGAAATGTCATTTGTTGAAAGGGAGGACATCCTGAATATGTTCGAAGGCATGATGAAAAACATGTTTAAAAATGCCCTCGGCAGAGACTTTAAGGATCCGTTCCCAAGGATGTCATACAGCGATGCAATGAGCCACTATGGTTCAGACAAACCGGATATCCGTTTCGGAATGCAGATTCAGGAGGTATCCGACCTTGTCAAAGGAAAGGAATTTTCTGTATTTGACTCGGCTGAATATATCGGAGCTATTCCTGCAGACGGATGTGCAACATATACAAGAAAGCAGCTCGATGAACTAACAGAGTGGGTAAAAAGGCCGCAGATAGGGGCAAAGGGCCTTGTCTATATAAGGGTAGCAGAAGACGGATTTAAATCTTCGGTTGATAAATTCTATTCTGCAGAGGATTTGAAGGCTGTGTGTGACAGAGTCGGGGCAAAGGTTGGTGACCTTGTACTGATTCTTTCGGGTGATAAGAAGAAGATTCAGGAGGCTCTCGGAACACTTAGAATTGAGATGGGTAACCGTCTGGGATACAGGAAGAGCGACGTATATGCTCCGCTTTGGGTCTATGATTTTCCTCTACTTGAGTGGGATGAGGAGACACAACGTTTCTATGCAATGCACCATCCGTTCACATCTCCTAAGCCGGAGGATCTTCCTTTATTCTACAGCGATAAGAGGGAAGATGTGGCAAAAGTTGCAGCAAACGCTTATGACTTTGTACTTAACGGGACAGAGCTCGGAGGTGGATCTATTAGAATCCACGATTCGGAAATACAGAAGAGGATGTTCGAGGTTCTCGGATATTCGGCTGAAGAGGTTGAGTACAAGTTCGGTTTTATGATAAGCGCATTTAAGTATGGCGCTCCTCCTCACGGAGGAATAGCTTTCGGATTCGACAGGCTGTGCGCTCTGTTCGGAGGTCAGGAGACAATCCGCGATTATATTGCATTCCCTAAGAACAATGCAGGTCGCGACATGATGCTTGATGCTCCGTCGATGATCGATCAGGTACAGATGGATGAGCTGTTCCTGAAGAGCACTGCCGTGGTTAAATAATTAACAAATTATATTGATGGGCCTCTTGATTTTTTATCTTCTGTTAGCCCTCTCTGTCTCTTTTCTTTGTTCTGTAATGGAGACAGTATTGCTTACTACACCCGTTTCCTATCTTAACATGAAGGAGAATCAGGGTGTGAAGGCTGCATCTATACTGAGAAAACAGAAGCAGAATATAGACAAGCCTATTGCAGCAATTCTATCTCTTAACACGGTTGCTCATACTGTAGGTGCATCAGGAGTTGGAGCACAGGCAACTGCACTTTATGGAGACGCATATTTCGGGATTGTATCGGCGGTTTTAACTCTTCTGATACTGGTGGTGTCCGAGATTCTCCCTAAGACAGTAGGCGCCCATTACTGGAAGAACCTTGTCGTTCCTGCCGGATATATCATAAGAGGCATGATATATATAGCATATCCTTTGGTAGTGATTTCTGAATTCATGACAAAGGTTATTTCACGCAGGTCCAAGGATGAGGCCACAGTAAGTCGCGAGGAGGTGGCAGCAATGGTTGATATCGGAGTGGAAGAGGGTACATTTGAAGACACAGAGCAAAAGATTATACAAAACCTTATAAAACTCAGAACAATAAGAGCTAGCGACGTGATGACCCCCAGGGTTGTTGTTGCCACTGCCTCCGAAGAGATTACTATCGGGGAGTTTTACAAAAACAGGATATATCTTCATTATTCAAGGATACCGGTATATACGGGCAGCAATAAGGAGGATATATGCGGATTTGTATACCGGCAGGAGGTCCTTGAGCACCTTGCGAATGACAATTTCGACGTGGTACTTAAGGATATAAAGAAACCCATAATGATTGCCCCTACAAGCCAGCCTTTGACGATATTATGGGAAAAGCTTACCTCACAAAAGGCGCACATTGCCATGATTGTTGACGAGTATGGAGGTTTTGAGGGGATAGTTACTCTGGAAGATATAATTGAAACCATAATGGGAATAGAGATTATGGACGACAGAGATATCGTTGCCGATTTACAGCAATTTGCCCGAGAACGTTGGGAGGAACGTCAGAAAAAACACAAATACCTGAATTAACAGCTTAGGCTGGCTTATTAAGACAGCCTAAGCGTGCATATCAATTATCTTTCGAGCAAGTTTCCTGAAAGCAAGACTATCAGCCCTCTCTATCAGTGCAACCGGGGAACCGTTATCGCCGCTCTCTCGTATACTTTGTACTATAGGAATCTGTGCCAGGACCGGTATGTCAAATTTTTCAGACATTGCCTTGCAGCCATCCTTTCCGAAAATGTAATATTTGTTCTCAGGAAGCTCTTCCGGGGTAAACCAGGCCATATTCTCCACAAAACCAAGGACAGGTTTGTTAATATCCTTGTTCCGGAACATATTTACACCCTTCTCAACATCTGCCAGGGCAACTGCCTGAGGGGTGCTTACCACAATCGCTCCCGAAAGAGGAATGTCATGAACGATGGATATATGTATGTCACCGGTTCCAGGAGGAAGATCTATCAGCAGAAAATCAAGCTCGCCCCACTTTACCTGAAGCACCATCTGTTTCAACGCGTTACTTGCCATCGGGCCTCTCCAGATAAGCGGTTGTCCGGCTTCTGCGAAATACCCGATTGACATCCACTTCACACCATACTTCTCAATTGGCACAATCATCTCTTTGCCATCAGAGTCATCTATTACTGGCTGAGCACCTTCCGTGCCCGTCATTTTGGGAACAGACGGCCCGTAAACATCAGCATCTGCCAGGCCTACACGAAAACCCTCCTTGGCAAGAGCAATTGCAAGATTTACAGCGACAGTGGATTTCCCCACGCCACCCTTTCCTGAGGCTACGGCTATTATATGCCCTACGTTTACAAGCGCCTCCTGCCCAAGTTCAAGATGGGCTTTCTTGGCTATTTTTCGTTCTCTTACGAGTTCAAGGATACTTACTTTAAGATTTTCCGAAGGAAAGGTTCTTTTTATCGCAGCTTCGCAGCTCTGTTTAATTGAGCCGGAAAGTGCATCGGGAGACGGGAAAACCAGTTTAAACCTGATTTTCCCCTCTTCGATCTTTATATCTTCTACCATTCCGAGTGTTACAATATCGGCCTCCTTTACAGGGTGCATCACACTACGGAGAACATCTTCAATTTGCTTTTGGGTCATAATTTTTTATTTCTAAAAACGCACAAGTCGCTGCAATGTTTATACCATAAAAACCGATAAGGTTATTTTACGATAGTCATTTCATTGAGAAGGTGGCCTGCGCCGCCGAACTTATCCATAATAAACAATACATAACGGATATCTACATTGATACACCTTTGAAGATTCGGTTCGAAGATAATATCTCCGCTCATTGCCTCCCAGTTACCGTCAAATGCCAGTCCTATAAGTTCGCCTTTGGCATTGAGAACAGGACTTCCAGAGTTCCCTCCGGTTATATCATTGTTGGTAATGAATGCTAAAGGTAACTTTCCGTCTTTCATTGCATATTGACCGAAATCCTTTTTATTATACAGTTCTTTCAATTTGGCCGGCACCACAAACTCCCAATTGTTAGGGTCCTCTTTCTCCATAACACCTTTCAGAGTAGTGTAGTGTTCGTATAACACTCCGTCTTTGGGCGAGTAGTTGAGGACATTGCCGTATGTAAGCCTCATGGTTGAGTTTGCATCGGGGTACATAGCCTGGCCACTCTTCATCTCAAGCTGTCCTGCAATGTAACTTTTTGTGCCTTTTGAATAAAGTGCATTTGCCTGATTGTATGCAATACTGAAAGGCTGAATTAGGGATAATATGCTGCTTCCTATGACTATGGCAGGGTCATTGATAAAGGCATCCTTGTCTGTTTCAAGAGCTTTTTCTATTTTATCCATGGAGGTGAATGCAGTATTGTCATACAGGTAGTCAACATATGCATCAATGTTCCCGCTGAAATCTTTGTCAATAAGAGAGTAAATGTCAGGGAGTGCATTTGCATCAACCTTTTCACGATAGATTTTCAAGAAAGCCTTTGCAATTTTTCTGTCTGTTTCCGGAGCGTAATTTTTATAAAAATTGCCGACTTTCTCCTTCAGACCCTCGGCCATCTTCCTTGCATTTTCCTCATTGCCAGAGGCAAATGCCTGTGCTACTGCAGAATAATGACTCCCTATGCCTGCAAGCTCGATATTGGCAATAGTCTCGGTAAGATATTTATAATTATACAATGCTTTCTCCCTGTTTGCTACAGCTTTATTGATGTCATCAAGAGCAGAACCGTATTTTTCCACCCTTGACTTATCGGCATTCACCCATTTTAAAAATTCCTCTTCCTCAAATGCGCGTCGTGCGGCAACGTTATTCTTCATAAATGTCTCATTCATTCCAATGGCTTTTTTCCAGAAATTGGAAGAGGAGGCATATTTGCTTGAATATTGAATCCTAACCTTCTGATCTGCCAGCATATCCTTCATAAGTATGTCCTGACGGATTCCTCTGGCATATATTGTTATTGCATTAGATACATCCTGTGTCTGTTTAACCTCTGAAGAGGTCATAAAACGGTTAGTTCTTCCAGGGTAACCGATTATCATTGCAAAATCATTCTGGTTTACTCCTTTAAGAGATATTTTAAGATGTCTCGGAGCCTGGTAAGGTTTATTTTCCGGAGAATAAGGTGCCGGATTGTTGTCTTTGTCTGCGTAGATACGGAACATTGAAAAATCTCCGGTATGTCGTGGCCACATCCAGTTGTCGGTGTCTGCTCCGAATTTGCCGATAGATGAAGGGGGTGCACCAACGAATCTTATATCCGAGAAAGTTTTTGTAACTATAAGATAATAAGCATTATCAGCATACATAGAGACAATCTCAGCCTTCAGGAACTTATTGTTTCCGATAATTTTTCCTGAGAGTTCATTTGTAATTGTACTTAAAGCATGCCTGCGTTGCATGGGGTTTTTTGCATCCTTGAGGGCATTTTCAACCTGAGAGGTCACATCTGTGAAACTCTCAAGGAAAGTCACGGTAAGACCCTCTGCCGGGAGCTCCTCATTCCTGTTCATTGCCCAGTAACCATCAGCAAGATAGTCATGGTCAACGCTGCTAAGTTTCTGAATAGCACCGTATCCGCAGTGATGGTTTGTGACCACCAGTCCTTCGGGAGATATAACCTCAGCGGTACAACCGTTTCCGAAGTGGACTATTGCATCTTTGAGACTGGAACCGTTAATGTTATAAATATCTTTGGCGGACAACTTGCACCCAAGCTCCTTCATCTTCTTCTGGTTCAATTTTTCCAGAAGAGGTAATAACCACATCCCCTCGTCTGCTCTTACAGGGCTGATTGATAGAATTAGTGCCGTAAAAATTAGAAAAGCTATTTTTTTCATCTACTTTTTATTAATAATTTTAACAAAAATAGAGAAAAATGGCAGAAAAGTTAAAAATTCTGATTGTGCCGGATAAGTTTAAGGGAAGCTTAAGCTCCGGAGATGTGTGTGATGCCATAAGACGAGGGCTTGAAAATGGTTCGGGAAACTTTATGCCCGACAGGGAGGTGTTGATAGTCACGCTGCCGATGGCTGACGGAGGGGATGGAACTCTTGACGTTGTTGAAAAGGCAATCGGAGGTGAGAGAATCTATGCAAAGGTCAGCGATCCGCTTTTCCGGGAGATAGAGGCCTCATTTCTTTTGAGAAACAGGACTGCTTTTGTGGAGATGGCTCTTTGTTCGGGATTACAGCTTCTGAAAAAAGAGGAGTACAATCCATTGACAGCCTCAACCTATGGACTGGGAGAGATAATAGTTGAGGCAATCAGACATGGTGCAGAAGAGATTGTGGTGGGGATAGGAGGCAGTGCTACCAACGACGGCGGAATGGGCATGCTGAAAGCTTTAGGCTATGATTTTCTTGACAGAAGAGGGGAGGAGGCGTTGTTGCTGAAGGATGTATTTGAGATTTCTGCAGAAAATGTATTTCCATCATTAGAAAATGTAAAATTCACCGTAGCAAGTGATGTTAACAACCCGTTGCTCGGGAAGAGCGGAGCTTCTCATGTCTACTCGCCGCAGAAGGGGGCTGATCCGGAGATGGTTGATTTACTTGAGATCGGAATGAGGAATTATTCGGAGGTTTGTAACGAGTTTACAGGGAAAAACTTTACCACTCATCCCGGTGCAGGGGCTGCAGGAGGAATGGGTTATGCCTTTTTGTCTTTTCTCGATGCCGAAATTGCCCCCGGTTGGCAGATTCTGTCGAAACTCACCTATATGGATAAGTTAATTGCTGCGGCAGACTTGGTGGTTACAGGGGAGGGACTTCTGGACCTCCAGAGTGTCTCCGGAAAACTTGTAAACGGAGTCTGCAAAATCTCTTCAGATTACAAGAAGTGTGTATGGATATTTTGCGGAGCCAGCCTTTTGAGTGAGGAGGATTATATAAAGGCCGGTATATCCAGGGTATTTGAGATATCAAAAATTGCAAATGACCAAGAGGATTCCATCAAAAATGCAGGGGAGTATCTTGAAAAAGCTGCCTTCCAATCTGCTTTTTACTTGCCTGACCTGAATGTTGTCCTGTGATATTCACACAAACCATATTTTTGAACGGCCTCCCTGTGAGATGCAGTGGGGTATGCAAAATTCTTCTCCCACCCGTATTGCGGGTACTCTTTTGCTATCTTGAGCATATATTCGTCACGATGAGTCTTGGCAAGGACAGATGCTGCGGCAATAGATGCAAATTTACCGTCTCCCTTGATTATGCACTGATGGTCTATATCCTGATAATTGTAAAAACGGTTTCCGTCTACTAAAATTAATTCCGGTCTTACAGAGAGGGAATCAAGGGCTTTGTGCATTGCCAGTATTGAGGCGCGGAGAATGTTTGTCCTGTCAATCTCTCTGTTGTCGACAGATGCAACAGCCCAGGCAATCGCCTCCCTTTCGATGATGGGACGCAACTTCTCTCTATGGAGGCGTGTCATTTTCTTTGAATCATTCAGCAAGGGGTGGCTGAAATCTTTGGGCAGGATTACTGCAGCTGCATAGACAGGTCCTGCAAGACAGCCTCTGCCGGCTTCGTCACACCCGGCCTCAATCAGATTTTCATTAAGAAATGGGGAAAGCATTGCTGCCTCTTTCATTGTTGCGTAATTTTAACGCAAGATAGCAAAAAGAGCTATTGCCTGTATTTGTTAAGATTCTCCCTCAGGATTCCAATAATACTCTCTTTGGACTCCAAAGCCATTTTAAGTCTTTTTATCTCATCTTCCTGCTCGATGCTCTTAATCTTGAAATCAGATTGAATTTGTTCAATCTCCTCCTTATGTTGTTTCTCCTGTAGAACCAACCTCTCCTCAACTGCCGTTTCAGGTTTCACACCAATCAGCAGTTCTGAGACAGTTGTTTTTAAGATAGTGGCTAACGAGTCGAGCCTCTTGCTAATCAGGAGAGTTTTTCCGGATTCCAATTGTCTGTATGAGTTCTGGGACATTTTTAGAGAATTTGCAACCTCCTCCTGGGTATACCCAAGAGACTCCCTTAATCCTCGAATTCTCTTTTTAATGTCTTTGTTGTCCATATAGACAAATATAAAACAATGTTCCTCTTGGCTGGAAACAACTAAAATATGTTATAATAACAGGAAAAAGGTGTTAAAAAGGGTCGAAATAACCTAATAATAGATAAATAAACTTAAGAATTAGATAAATCAAATATAATGCATGTTTATGATGTCGGTGAATGTTGTACTTTCGAAAAAAACAGATTATGAAAAAAATTGATGAACAGGATTATCTCTGCATGGTCGGACATATTCTGGAAGAAAAAAAAGCGTATCTGGAAAAAGATATGAGTGCTGAACTATTAGCAATCAGCTTGGGTATAAAACAAAAAAAACTAGAGCGGACAATTATGGCAGCTTTTGGGTTGTCGCTTGATAGCCTGATTGATATGTTCAGAATTGTCTATGCAAGAGCACTCTTAAAAAACGGGACACCATACGAAGATCTTTGGCATCTTTCAGGTTTTGGCTCTCTTGAACATATGGAGACCGCCTTTGAGTGTATTGTCGTGTGAAAACTTTTTTGTAATTTTGGTATCCTTAACCCGATGTAATTATAAATAATACATAACCAGTAAGTTAATATGAAAAGTTATTCCACCCAAAGCATTCGGAATGTGGTTTTACTAGGCAGCACAAAATCCGGTAAAACCACACTCGCAGAAACTATGATGTTCGAAGGTAAAGTCATTGACCGCAGGGGTTCCATTGAAGCGAAAACTACAGTCAGCGATAATTCCGAAATAGAACAGATTTATCAACGCTCCATATATCCTACTCTTTTATATACAGAGTTTATGGATCATAAGCTCAATATTATCGACACTCCGGGTTCAGATGATTTTATTGGCGGGGTAATCTCTGCCTTTAAGGTTGCAGATACAGGGGTTATGATAGTAAATGCCCAGCAGGGAGTGGAAGTTGGCACAGAAATTCTTGCCAGATATGCTGTTAAACATAAAAAACCACTTATCGTTGGAGTAAACCAGCTTGATCACGAGAAGGCAAACTGGGAAAACGCCGTAGATACTCTGAAACAGACTTTCGGAAATAAGATAATTACCGTTCAGTTCCCGGTCGAGACTGGTCCCGGCTTCAACTCATTCATAGATGTACTTAAGATGAAAAAGTACCTCTTCAAGGATGAAAACGGTACAAGAGAGGAGATGGAAATTCCTGCAGACATGATGGATAGAGCTGAGGAGCTTCATCAGGCTCTTGCAGAGATGGCAGCCGAGAATGATGAAAATCTGATGGAAATCTTCTTTGACAAAGGAAAACTTACAGAAGATGAGATCAGAAGTGGTCTCAGAATCGGACTGGAAAAAGGTGAGATTATGCCTGTGTTCTGCTTGTCCGGGAAGAAAGATATTGGTGTAAAGAGACTCATGGAGTTTATTATAAACGTGGCACCAACTCCTGACAAGACTGTCCAGACACTCAAGGATGGAACAACTATACCTTGCGATGCTTCGGGACAAGCTTCAATCTTTGTATATAAGACTGCTGTAGAGCAGCACTTGGGAGAAGTATCATTCTTCAGGGTAATGTCCGGAAAGCTTACAGAGGGAATGGATGTTACAAATCCTGAGAACGGCTCTAAGGAGCGTATTTCCGCCATATATGCTGTTGCAGGCAAGAAAAAGGAGAAGGTTTCCGAAATGATGGCAGGTGACATCGGATGTACAGTCAAGCTGAAATCTGTCAAGACAAACCAGACTCTTAACGGAGGAAGCAAAGAGTGGGCATTCGAGGAGATTGTATTTCCACCTTCAAAATTCCGTACAGCCATTAAGGCAAAAGTTGAAAAAGACGAGGAGAAACTCGGCGAAATCCTTAACAGGGCACATGCAGAGGATCCTACAATAGTTATTGAGTACTCAAAAGAGCTCAAGCAGACAATTCTCAGTGGCCAGGGAGAGCACCATATCAATATCCTGAAATGGCACCTGACAAATACACACAAGATAGAGGTAGATCTTTTTGCTCCTAAGATTCCTTATCGAGAGACAATCACTAAAGTCGCAGCTGCCGATTACAGACACAGGAAACAATCCGGTGGAGCAGGACAGTTTGGTGAGGTTCACCTGCTCATCGAGCCGGTTGTTGAAGGCGTTCCTGCCGGAAACAAGTTCAAGGTAGATGGAAAAGAGCTGGTGCTTAACGTAAAAGGAAAAGAGGAGTACCCAATGGATTGGGGCGGTAAGCTGGAATATTTTAACTGTATCGTTGGTGGTGCCATCGATGCACGTTTTATGCCTGCCATCCTTAAAGGAGTTATGGAAAAAATGGAAGAGGGGCCGCTTACAGGTTCATACGCCCGTGATATCAGAGTATTTGTCTATGACGGTAAAATGCACCCGGTTGACTCAAACGAAATCTCTTTCAAGCTTGCAGGACGTAATGCCTTCAAAGAGGCGTTCAAGAAAGCAGGTCCAAAGATCATGGAGCCTATCTACAATGTAGAGGTACTTGTACCTAGCGACTGCATGGGTGATGTTATGAGTGACCTTCAGAACCGCAGGGCGATGATTGAGGGCATGAGCAGTGATAAGGGCTTTGAAACGCTTAAGGCAAGAGTTCCTCTTGCAGAGCTTCACAAGTATTCGACAACCCTCAGCTCACTCACTTCAGGAAGGGCAACCTTTACAATGGTATTTGCTGACTACCAGCAGGTACCGGCCGAGGTACAGGACAAGCTGCTTAAGGAGTACGAAGCTAACGAGAAGGACGAGTAGTAAACGGATGATCCGTGCAGAAAATATTAAAAAGTCATTCGGCAACCTTCAGGTATTAAAGGGAATCTCTCTTGAGACCAAAGAGGCCGAGGTTTTGAGTATAGTTGGAGCAAGCGGGGCTGGAAAGTCCACCTTGCTCCAAATACTTGGAAGCCTCTCCATGCCCGATTCAGGAAAGGTATATATTGACAACACAGATGTGTTTTCACTTAGCTCCAATGCCATATCTGATTTCAGGAATAAAAGGATTGGTTTTGTTTTTCAATTCCACCACCTGCTTCCTGAGTTTACATCGCTGGAGAATGTAATAATCCCTGCAATAATTGCAAAGGAGAGCATGCGCTCGGCAAAGGATAGGGCTAAAGATTTGCTCACTTCACTTGGACTCGGTGACCGCCTTTCGCACAAACCGGGAGAGTTGAGCGGAGGAGAACAGCAGCGGGTCGCAATTGCAAGAGCCCTGATCAACCGCCCATCTGTGATTTTTGCCGATGAGCCTTCGGGTAACCTTGACACTGTTACAAAAAAAGAGATACATAATCTGTTTTTTGATTTGAGAGACAGATACAATCAAACCATTATTATTGTCACACACGACCGGGACCTTGCTGCAATGAGTGACAGGACTCTCGAGATGCGTGACGGAGAGTTTATCTGATGTTCCCCCATTTTAATTTCAAGAAATTTACTGTCAGACAGGAGATCTCAGCAATGAAGGTCAACACTGATGCTGTCTTATTGGGTTCTTGGGCAGGAGTTACAAAAGAGAAGAGGTCTGTAAGACTACTGGATGTTGGCACAGGAACAGGTGTCATAGCTCTTATGATGGCTCAGAGACTCCATGATGCAGGAGTTGAATTCGACATTACAGGAATTGATCCTGACCAGGCTTCATATCACGAGGCAGCCTTTAATTTCAGCAACTCTCCATGGCGTGAGCATCTCCACACAAACGAGATTACATTACAAAAACTGGTGACGCAGGAGTCAAAAGAGAGCTATGACCTGATTGTCTCTAATCCCCCCTTTTTTACCGCATCACTTAAAGCTCCGACCATCAGGAGAACAATCTCCAGACATAACGACACCCTTCCATTTAAAGATATAATTGTAGCTGCAGTGCACCTGCTCAAATCTGGAGGCTTGCTTTCGGTTATATTACCTGCAAGTGAGGCTGAGACTTTCAAAAAGGAGGTAAGGGGTATGGCAAAAGCTAATGAGCCGTCACTATTCCTGACAAGACTCTGTTATGTGAGAACAATGGCTCATAAGCCCGTTAAAAGGGTTTTGATGGAGTTTGCAAAATTGCCGGAAAATATGAGTTTGACTGATATCGGCGGATGCAAGGAGGAGAACTTGGTGATATACGAACCTGATGGTGTTACCAAAAGCAGCGAGTACAGAGATCTTACCTCTGATTTCTATTTGGATACCCTATTTTCCCCGCCTTTGCGCAATTCATAAATAAGTTTTATCCTGAAGTCCTCTTCAGCTTTGTAAAAAGCAGCCACTTTTTCGACCGGGATCACTTTCTGGAACTCCTCAAAATATTTTCTGTTTATAATACCTTCTACCGAGAGACTGGTTATATAGGCATCCATAATTCTTTTTAAACTCATCTCGTAATTGGGTTTCTTCTCTTTCAGGATAACCCTCAGTGCCCTCATGTTGCGTTGAACCCGCTTGTGGGCAATCTCCTTCTCTTCCCAGTATTGATTGTATACAGGCCAGAAAGCGGCTGCCTCCTGGGGTGTTAGATTCATCTCGGTGGTGAAGAAGGCAATCCTGGCACTCAGAAGCTGTTCATGTCTCGAATTCGAAGGTGTGCCTTTCTGTTGCGGGCAATCAGGCATCTGAGCCTGAGCTGCAGTGTTGAGGCACAATATTAGTGTAATTAGAAGCAATCTTTTCATAATGCATTTATTATTCCAGAGATGCAAGGTAAACCAATGAGGCATCTGCATTAAGATATTCTACAATCTGATCCGGATCAATTCCCTTAGTGTGTGTCAGAGAATCAGTATTCTCTTCAATTTCTCCCTCTTCAATGTTGATTGTCTGATTGAATTCTGATATCTGGTTTTCCGGTATCGGGTCTGTCTTCTTAGTGTCCGGGGTTAAAAGTGTCACTGCACCATAACCCATAAGGAGAATAACGCCAAATGTTGAGGCGAGTGCAAGTTGTGGTTTCAAAACTGACCACATACCCGGCTTTGGCGCCACATGAGAAATCCTTCCGTTGATCTCATCCTCGAGCTTGTCGAAGTATCTGTCCGGAACGGTGAAAGGATTCTCTTTCAACTTAGGCTGGTCTATATTAATTTTTTCTTTCATACCTCTTTGACTATGGAAATTTAAAAAGGATTAAATAAGTTCCTGAATTGACTCTTCAATTTTTTTCGCAGCATGGTGATAAGATGCTTTCAGAGCGCCGACAGAGGTCCCTAATATTTCAGAAATCTCCTCGTATTTTAATTCGTCAAAATATCTCATGTTAAATACTATTCTCTGTTTTTCCGGCAGCTTCAGTATGGCCTTTTGCAAGGCTTTCTGAGTTTTGTCTCCGTTAAAGTAAATATCCGATTCAAGAACGTTTTCCAACTGCCTTGAGTAATCGGTAAGGGAGAGGAAAGACCTGAGCTGCCTCTTTTTCAGGAATGTCAATACCTCATTTGTGGCAATCCTGTATAGCCATGTAAAAAGCCTGGACTCCTCCCTGAATTCGGGAAGAGCGTTCCAGGCTTTTATAAAAGTGTTTTGAAGAAGGTCATTTGCATCATCGTGAGAGATCACCATCTTCTTTATATGCCAGTACAGCCTCTCGCTATATTTTCTGACGATAAGGTTAAAAGCATAATTCTCTTTTCCCTCTTCCCTGAAGAGTATCAGAATATCCTTATCGTCCATAATCTCTATTTCCTTCCTTTGACTTTCCTGACAGCTTCAACAATACTTGCTGCGTCAAGACCGTATTTATGCATAAGTTCACTAGGAGAACCGCTCTGACCGAACAAATCGTCCACTGCCACCAACTCAACAGGAAGCGGGTTCTCTTTTGCAAGAACGCCGCAAATAAGCTCCCCGAGTCCGCATGCAATGAGATGCTCTTCTGCAACTACTACTGCTTTTGTTTTTGAAGCTGACTCTATGACTGCTTTTTTGTCCAAAGGTTTAATAGTGTGAATGTTTATTACCTCAGCGGAAATACCGATTTTTTCAAGTTCCTGTGCTGCAATTATTGCTTCCCACACAAGATGTCCTGTGGCAAATATTGAAACATCCGAACCCTCTATTAGTTTTAATGCCTTGCCTATTTCAAACTTCTGGTCGGCAGGAGTGAAATTGGGAACAGAAGGCCTTCCGAAACGGAGGTAGACAGGTCCAACATGATCGGCAATGGCTATTGTGGCAGCCTTTGTCTGGTTGTAGTCGCAAGGGTTGATTACTGTAAGGTTGGGCAACATACGCATAAGCCCTATATCCTCCATTATCTGGTGTGTGGCACCATCCTCGCCGAGTGTTATCCCGGCATGTGATGCACAAATCTTTACATTTGTATTTGAGTAGGCAACTGCCTGCCTTACCTGATCATATACCCTTCCGGTAACGAAATTGGCAAAAGAGCCCGCATAAGGGATCTTGCCGCTTAGAGCCAGTCCTGATGCCACTCCTATCATATTTGCCTCAGCTATACCTGTCTGGAAAAACCTCTCAGGGAACTCTGCCGCAAAAGCATCCATCTTAAGCGATCCTGTAAGGTCCGCACATAGTGCAACAACATCGCCGTTCTTTTTTCCTACCTCATGGAGTCCTGCTCCAAAGCCGGATCTTGTATCTTTATTTCCTGTATTTGTAAAAATCTCTTTCATTATGGAATAGTTTGCAGGTTTAAAAATCTCCCAATGTCTCTTTAAGCTGGCTCAGAGCCTTCTCAGTCTGTTCGGCGTTAGGAGCCTTGCCGTGCCAGTGATGGGTTCCCTCCATGAAGTCCACGCCTTTGCCCATTACGGTCTTTACAAGCAAAATCTTCGGTTTGCCGTTTCCGACAAGCGATTTAGCCCAGGCGAAGCCCTTCTCTATCTCTTCCATATTGTGTCCGTCAACAACCAGACAATCCCAGCCGAAAGCCTCCCATTTTGCCTTGAGGTTGCCGAGACTTATTACAGAATCAACAGGCCCGTCAATCTGCTGGCCATTCCAGTCGGTCATTGCAATAAGCCTGTCAACTTTATGCTGTGCTCCAAAAAGAGCAGCTTCCCAAATCTGTCCCTCCTCACACTCGCCGTCTCCGGTAAGTACATATACGAAATTCTCCTCTTTGCGGATTCTCTTTGCAAGAGCAGCACCTATTGCAACAGAAAGCCCCTGGCCTAAAGAGCCGGATGCAACATGTACACCGGGCAGTCCCTTCTCAACAGAGGGGTGGCCCTGAAGCCTTGATCCGAGTTTTCTGATTTCTGCAAGCTCCTTAACAGGAATGTATCCTGTACGGGCAAGCTGGCTGTAAAGTGCCGGAGCAAGATGGCCGGCAGAAAGAAAGAACATGTCAGAGCCAACACCGTCACGACGCCAGTTCTTTGGATCATGTTTCATCTCTTTATGGAACAATACTGTCATGAGATCGGTGCAACCGAGAGAGCCTCCCGGGTGTCCGGAACCGGCCATTGAGACCATACGGATTATGTCCCTTCTGACTTGCGAGGCTATCTCATTTAAATTTGTGATAGTTAACATTATTATTGATAATATTGATTTCTGAATTTTACAAAGATAACACCTATAAAACGAATTTGTTAATTATTTTTATCTTTGCAGCCAACGAATACCCTT